>JAFLSH010000076.1 GCA_022511055.1 Prevotella sp.
GTGCGCCAACGTGTCTGCCACATAATTCGGCTTAAATCTGTCATATTGTAACGAAAGGTTGTTTTCTTGATTTCAAATTGAAAGGAAAATGGGTTTTGCGAAACGCAAATTGAAAGCCGGGGCGGATTTTAAGAATAAAAAAGAACGGAAAGTGGGTGGTTTTGCGGCATTTTGTCGTAACTTTGCCGCTGAAAAGAACAAAATAGAGAGTATCAACAAGAACAAAAACGAAACGATTATGGAAACGTTAAGATTTCAGGTTGTCGGCGAGGCTTTCAAGAAGAAGCCGCTCGACGTAAAAACGCCAACAATGAGGCCGTGTGAGTATTTTGGAAAGAAAGTGTTCAACCGCGAGAAGATGTACAAGTATCTGCCGAAAGACGTGTACGAGAAAATGGTAGACGTGATGGATAACGGCGCGCGGCTGGACCGTCAGATTGCCGATGCCGTGGCGGCTGGCATGAAGCAGTGGGCCACGGAGAACGGCGTAACGCACTACACGCACTGGTTTCAGCCACTGACAGAGGGCACGGCCGAGAAGCATGACTCGTTCATCGAGCATGATGGCAAGGGCGGCATGGTTGAGGAGTTCACGGGCAAGCTGCTCGTTCAGCAGGAGCCCGATGCCAGCTCGTTCCCCAGCGGCGGCATCCGCAGCACCTTCGAGGCGCGCGGCTACTCGGCGTGGGACCCCACTTCGCCCGTGTTCATCATCGATGATACGCTTTGCATACCCACGGTCTTCATCTCCTACAGCGGCGAGGCGCTCGACTACAAGGCTCCGCTGCTGCGGGCGCTCCACGCGGTCAACGTGGCTGCCACGGAAGTGTGCCACTACTTCGACCCCAACGTGAAGAAGGTAACGAGCAACCTCGGCTGGGAACAGGAGTACTTCCTGGTAGACGAAGGGCTCTATGCGGCGCGCCCCGACCTGCTGCTGACAGGCCGTACGCTGATGGGCCATGACTCGGCCAAGAACCAGCAGATGGATGACCATTACTTCGGGGCTATCCCCGAGCGCGTGGCTGCCTTCATGAAGGAGCTGGAAATCGTGGCGCTCGAGCTGGGCATTCCCTGCAAGACCCGCCACAACGAGGTGGCGCCCAACCAGTTTGAGCTGGCGCCCATCTTCGAAGAGACCAATCTGGCTGTCGACCACAACATGCTGCTCATGTCGGTCATGAAGCGCGTGGCCCGCAAGCACGGCTTCCGTGTGCTGCTCCACGAAAAGCCCTTTGCCGGCATCAACGGCTCGGGCAAGCACAACAACTGGTCGCTCAGCACTGACACGGGTGTGCTGCTGCATGCGCCGGGCAAGACTGCCGAGCAGAATCTCCGCTTCGCCACCTTCATAGTCGAGACACTGATGGGTGTCTACCGCCACAACGGGCTGCTGAAGGCCAGCATCATGTCGGCCACCAACGCCCACCGTCTGGGCGCTAACGAAGCGCCGCCCGCCATCATCAGCTCGTTCCTCGGCAAGCAGGTCAGCGAGCTGCTCGACCACATCGAGATGGCCGACAAAGATGATGTACTGGCCATGGCCGGCAAGCAGGGGCTGAAGATGGATATCCCCGAGATTCCCGAGCTGTTCATCGACAATACAGACCGCAACCGCACCTCGCCCTTTGCCTTCACGGGCAACCGCTTCGAGTTCCGCGCCGTGGGCAGCGAGGCTAACTGCGCCTCGGCCATGATTGCGCTGAACAGTGCCGTGGCCGAAGCCCTGGCCGACTTCAAGCGGCGCGTGGATGCGCGCATTCCCGAGATGGAGAAGCAGCTCTCCGGCACGGGCCACTCGGCTGTCATGCACGCCATCATCGATGTGCTGCGCGAAGACATCAAGACCTGCAAGCCCATCCGCTTCGATGGTAACGGCTATGCCGATGAGTGGGTCGAGGAAGCCGGCCGCCGCGGGCTGGATATTGAGAAGTCATGCCCCAGAATCTTCGAGCGCTATCTCGACCCGGAGAGCATCCAGATGTTCGAGAGCCTTGGCGTAATGACCCGGAAGGAGCTGGAAGCCAGGAACGAAGTGAAGTGGGAAACCTACACGAAGAAGATTCAGATTGAGGCCCGCGTCTTGGGCGACCTCTCGATGAACCACATCATTCCCGTGGCTACCCACTACCAAAGCACGCTGCTGAAGAACGTGGGCAACATGGCCGCCATCTTCTCTGCCGACAAGGCCGCCAAGCTGTCGGAGCGCAACCTGAAGCTCATTGAGGAGATAGCCGAGCGCACCAGCACCATCGAGCAACAGGTGGAAGAGCTGGTCAACGCCCGCAAGCAGGCCAACAAGATTGGCGATGAACACGAGAAGGCCATTGCCTACCACGACACGGTAGAGCCCAAGCTCGATGACATCCGCTACCAGATTGACAAGCTGGAGCTGATAGTCGATGACAGCCTCTGGCCGTTGCCAAAGTACCGCGAACTGCTGTTTATTCGATAGTCTATAGTTTTTGAAGTGAGAGAAGACCCCGATGCTGTGAGAGCATTGGGGTCTCGCTTTTTTCCTGGGAATCTGAATCCTTGGTTGCCAGCCCTGAATCCTGAGTTGTCGACCCTGAATCCTGAGTTGTCAGCTCTGAATCTGAACTGCTAAAACTGGATTCTGAATCGCGTGATGCCATCGGCTCCCGTCTTCAGCGAGAAGCGGAACTGGTGGCGTGTCAGCACTTCACGGCTGAGCAGCAGGCCGATGCCGTTGCCGTTGGGCTTCGTTGAGAAGAAGGGGCTGAACAGCTTTGGCTCGGCTTCGGGCGCTATGCCTGCGCCGTTGTCGGCTATGGTCAGTGTCAGCGGGTCGGCGGTGGTGGTAATGACCACCTCGCCCAGCCTGTCGGTGCGCTCCTGGTCGGCTATGCTCTCCACGGCGTTTCTCACTATGTTCACCAGTGTCTGTGTCATCTGCGCCACATCCATTCTCACCTCGGGGTCTTCCGTGCAGAGGCTCGTGCGCAGGCTTATGTCGTGCGTGTGGCAGAGCGATTCAAGAAATTGCAGGTTGGCCGTTACCAGTGAGTTCAGCGGCATGGGCTGCAGGCTGGGCTCGGGCAGCTTCACCACCTCGGCGAAGCGCTTGATGAACGCCGACATCTCCATGCTGCGCCCCACGCATGCCTGTAGCGCCGTGCAAAGCTCCTCTGTGCCGGGCAGTGCCTGCAGCTCATCGCCCACGGTCTCCATGATGCTGCTCACGCCGGCCACGGTGTTGTTCACTTCGTGCGAAATCATGCGTATCACCTTGCCGTAGGCTTCGCGCTCGGCATCCATCACTTCGTGTGTCAGGCTTTCTATCAGCACAAAGGGGTGGTTGAAGCCGCGGTCTATGAAGCTGCTGCGCGTACTGCGGTAGATGTGCGCATCACTCATGCTGAAGGTCTCGGTCGTTTCGTCTTTCTGCGCGGCTATGCGCTGTGCCAGGTCGCCGGGCAGGTCGGCGAAGGTCTTGCCCTGATAGTCGGCCTTGCACTCAAGGAACTGCATGGCGGCGGGGTTGAGCGCGGTGATGCGCCCATCGAAGTCGAGCATGGCCACGCCCATGGGCGACACCTCTACCAGCAGGTCAAGCAGGCGGTTGCGCTCCAGCAGTTGCAGGCGTTCCTCTCTCAGCTTGTGCATCATCTGGTTGAATATCTCCACAATGCGGTCTGTCTCCGGCACGCCCACACTGTGCAGCCGGCTGCTGAAGTCTTGCTCGCGCAGCAGCTGCATGCCGTTGCCAATCACGTGCAGCGGCCGCACCACCCGGCGGTGGAAATAGGCTAAGAACAAGACTGCCACGGCTGTCAAGCCTCCCCACGCATACGGGAGCGCGGTGTGCGGCAGGCTCTGCGGGAAGAACGCGAGCGCAAGCATGGCTGCAAGCAGAACGGCGAAGGCGAGATAGATGCGGGTCATGTTTCTTTTTGGGAGTTAAGGAAGTTAAGAAATCAAAGGAGTTAAGAAATCAAGGAAGTTAAGGGAGTTAAGAAGCTAAGGGAGTTCAGCCGTATGCGAAACGTGCTAACTCCTGAGCCCATACTTGTCAAGCCGGCGGTAGAGGGTGGCCCGGGTCAGCCCGAGCGCATCGGCCACCCGCGAGAGGTTGCCATCATACTGCCTGATGGCGCGTATGATAGCCTGCCGCTCCAGCTCCTCAAGGTTTAGTGTGTCGGCAGTCGGCGCGGGGGTGTGCTGTGCCATTCCCGTGAAGTCTCCTACCGTTATCGTGTCGCCTGCGCTCATCAGCACGGCGCGCTCCACCATGTTCTTCAGCTGGCGTATGTTGCCGGGGTAGGGCAGCTGCCGCAGATAGTCCAGCGCCTCGGCCGACAGGGGCTTTGCGGGCATGCCGTTGGCCTCGCACAGCTGCCGCATGAAGTGGTCGGCCAGCAGCGGAATGTCATCTTTGCGCTCGCGCAGTGCCGGCAGGTGAACGGTGATGAGGTTGATGCGGTAGTAGAGGTCTTCGCGGAATCGCCCTTCCTCTATCAGCTTCGGCAGGTCGGCATTGGTGGCGCAGACCAGCCGCGTGTTCACCCGCAGCGTGTGGCTGTCGCCCAGCGGCTCGAAGGTCTGGTCTTGCAGCACCCGCAGCAGCTTCACCTGGCTCGAGGAGTCCAGGTCGCCAATCTCATCTAAGAAAATCGTACCCTTGTCGGCCAGCTCGAAGCGCCCGGCGCGGTCGGCCACCGCCCCCGTGAACGCGCCCTTGCGATAGCCGAACATCTCGCTTTCGAAGAGCGACTGCGATATGCCGCCCAGGTTTACCTTCACAAAGCGCTCCTTGGCGCGGCGGCTGTGGCGGTGCAGGGCTTCGGCTATGAGTTCCTTGCCTGTGCCGCTCTCTCCCGTTATCAGCACGGGCGCATTGGTGGGCGCTATGCGCCTGATGGTGTCCAGCACTTCCATGAGTGCCGCCGACTTGCCTATGATGCCGTCTGTGTCGGCCGCCGCGGGCGGCTGCGGCGCGGCACTTTGCGCCGCCCGGTGCTGCTCTGTCTGCTTGGTCTCCAGCGCCGTGTCTATGCGTTCCATCAGCGCCGCGTTGTTCCACGGCTTGGTAACGAAGTCGAAGGCTCCGGCGCGCATGCCTCTCACGGCCAGCTGAATGCTGCCCCACGCGGTCATCAGTATCACCGGCGTGTCTGGCACGAACAGCTTGATTTGCCGCAGCAGTGTCAGCCCCTCTTCGCCAGAGGTGGAAGTCGAGAAGTTCATGTCGAGCATGATGAGGCGCAGGGGCCTGCCGCTGCGCACCACGGCCATGGCCTCCTTCGGCGAGGCCACCGCCTCTGCCTCGTGGCCGGCGCGGCGCAGTATCATCGACAGCGATGTACGGATGGCAATATCATCATCTATTACGAGAATCATGGTGCAAAGATACTAATTATTTTTCAACAATAGCCCGGAAATCGGCGTTAATGTCACAGTTGTTCACGAAATCCCACAGGGTGAGGCTGCGCAGGCGGTAGAAGTCATACCAGTATTCGTAGAGCTGGCTGATGCGCTTCTGCCGCGCGTTGTCCTTGCTCTGCTGCGCATCGTTCAGCTCCAGGGTCGATATGCTGCCTGCCATGAACGTGGCGATGTTGGTCTCATACCGCCTCTGCGCTATGCTGTCAGCCTCTTCGGCTATGCGCAGCTGCTTGGCCTGGTTGTTCAGCTGCTCGACCAGCACGAACAGCTGCTGGTCGAACACCTGCTGCTCTTGCCGCAGCTGGCTGCGCACGGTCTCGCGGTTGCTCTCGGCCATTCTCACCTCGCCGCGGCGCTTGCCCCAGTCTATCAGCGGAATGCGCATGCCCACCTGCACCATCTGGTAGTCCTTCAGCGGCGAGTATGCGCCGCCGATGCGGGTGTCTTGCCCCGTGTAGCCCACGCTGGCATAGACTTCCATGCTGCGCAGGTTGCCGCGCGCCGCCGCCACGCTGTAGTCGGCTTCCAGCTTGCGCCGCCTGATGCTCAGGTTGATGGCGTAGTTGTCCATGGCCTTCTGCAAGGCGAGCCGGTAGTCGATGTGGCTGGGCAGCCGGTCGGTTGGCACTTCGGTGACAATCTCCGTGCTGTCTGGCAGGTTGAGAAACGAGGCGAACTGGAAGCGGCTGTTGCTCAGCTCGGTCTGGTTGTCGAGCAGCGCGCTCTCTGCCTGGAGCATCGAGAGGCGTATCTGCCGCAGGTCGTTCTCGCTGATTTTCCCCATCTCGCGCTTCGCCCTGGCCACCTCGTGCAGCTTCTGCGCGTTGCGGTAGTTCTGCTCGGCTATGGCGAGGTTTTCCTTGGCCAGCAGCAGCGAGAAGTAGCAGGTGATGGCCTTCATGGTCACCGCTTCCGTGGCGGTGAGGAAGTTGGCCTTGGCCTCTCTGTACCTGACCGGCTCTATGCGCCTTTTCCACTTCACGCTGTTGGCCGCGAAGAGGCTCTGGCTCAGTGTCAGCCCCACGGGCACGGCCATCAGGCGGTGTTCGCCCCCTTCGCCGTACTGGCGCAGGTAGTCGAGCGAGGTGCTGAGTGTCAGCGTGCCGCCTGTGGCCCATATCTTCTGCGTGGCCTTGATGCTGCCCGTGGCCTCAAGATAGTTGGAGCGCACGAAGGTGTACGTGCCCGCATCGGTCTGGTAGGCGTTGTACTGCTTGCTGTACGTGGGCAGCATTCCTTCAAACGTGACTTCGGGCAGCAAGTCGGCCTTGAACGCGCGGTACTCCCAGTAGGCCGCCTTCAGCTCGTTCAGTGCCACGGCGGCATCTACGCTGTTGGCCTGGGCCATGCGGACTGTCTCTGCCAGGGTCAGCCGGGTGGGCTCTGCCCCCGCCATGGCCGGCACGGCCATGGCCATTGCTATCAGCATTGTTCTCACCATCGGCCTCACTCTCCTCTCAACACTTCCACGGGGTTGGCCTTCGTTGCGCGCAGGGCGGGAAACCAGATGCCCAGCCCGATAATCAGCAGCATCAGCGCATAGGTGATGGCGGCGCAGACGGCGAAGCGGCCTGTTCCCTGCGTTTCGCCCTGATAGTAGTCTGTGAGCTGGTGGTAGCCTATGCCGAAGTCTATGAGCAGCGAGGGCAGAAAGGCCAGGGTCAGCAGCACCACGCCCTCGGCCAGCAGGCGCAGGGTGATGTCTGTGTTGGTTGCGCCGATGACTTTCTGCAGCCCTATCTCGGAGAAGCGGTGCTGGGTGCGAAACCAGAACGTACCGAGCAGGCCGAGAAACACGTTGACGAGCAAGAACACAATGATGACCACATTGTTGCGTATCTGCTGGTTGGTTTTCATCTCACTGTCTTTCTGCCGGGTGTCATACGAGAGAATATCGCTTACGAAATAGTTTCCCACGCGCAGCTTCTGCCCTTTCAGCTTCTGGCGGAAGCGCTCTTCGAAGCCCTTGGCGTGGCTGTCTTTCACGCGGATGGCCAGGCTTGGCGGCATAATGTCTCCACTCAAGGCTTCGTTGAAAAACGGTATGATGAGTACGCGGGTAAACTTGACTTCTTCTCTGCTAAACCGCTTGATTGGCTCGACCACGGCCGCCAGCCGGCAGGGCAGTGTATCGAAAATATGAGTTTCTAACTCCTTGCCTATCAGCGGCGTGAGGTCTTTCATGCCAAACACCTCGCCCCCTAACATGACGTTACGGTCTTTGAGCAGGGCGGCCAGTTCTTCGGGCGTTTTTCCGTCTACGCCCTTGTAGCGAAATACCCTGAACATATCAGGTTCGCATATTATCATTCTCACGTAGTTCATCAGTGTATCATGCTTGATGCCGTGGGTCATGGAACTACCATCATACGGGTCGTTCCGCATCGACCAGGCTGCCGCCTCTATATCTTCATCATGCCTGATGCGGTCTGCCAGTGCCAGCAGGTCGGCTATCTTGATGTCAGCCGAATCGGGGTGTGCGGGGTCATAGCCCACGGCATCAGCATCGAGCCGGTTGAAGATGACACGGTAGCAGTTGGTCTGGTCAAACCCTTTCGGCTCGTTGCGGAGCTTGATGATGACGTAGGCAGAGTCGACCATGTACCACACAATGCAGCTCACTATCAGCAGCTCTGCCAGCAGCGCCCAGTTGGCGCGCCTTTCGTTGTATATCTGGTGCAGGATATAGCTGAAAACCCTGCTTGGTTTCTTTGTTTTCATGTCTTTGGTCTTAGCGTTGTTGTTATGTTTACTTTAGGGCTTCTACGATGTTGGTGCGGCTTGCCCGCCATGCCGGCACGATGCTGCTCAAGACGTTGAGCAAGAGGCAGAACAGCAGCGCCCAGCCGTAGAGTTCAGGCGAAAAGAGTATGCTGGCATCGAGTGTGAACTTGATATTGTCATAGCTGCCCCACTCTTGCGCAAACACGAAGTCGGCGGCGAAGTAGCAGATGGCGAAGCTCAGCACCAGGCCGAGCAGACCCGCCGCCAGGGTTTGCAGCAGCGATTCTGCGAAGGTCTGCCACAGAATGGTGCTGCGCGTTGCGCCGAAGGCGCGGCGCAGGCCGATTTCCTGTCGGCGCTGCCGCATGCGGCTCTGGGTCATGCTGGCAATGTTGATGGCCGGCACGATGAGCAGAATGACGAATATCAGCAGGTAGCGCTGGTGTATGGCCTTCATGTCTGGCCCTTCATTCGACCAGGTGTGGTTGACGTAGGTCTCCTGGTCATCGGGCTGCTCCATGAGGTCGATGGAATCTGAGTCAATGGTCTGGTTGTAAGCCGCGACCAGCCGCCCGACTTCACTCCTGATGGCGGGGAAGTCTGCACGGCTCTTGGCCATCAGCGCAACGTTCACGTTGTACTCAGGGTTGAGGTCTGTGGCCACAAGGGGATGCCTGACACCCGGCATGATGCTCATGGGCACCCAGACTTCGGCATAGGCCGACTGCAGCATCGGCGACACATCTTCGACCACGCCCGCCACGCGGTATTCGTGGTTGGCTATCATGAAGGTCTTGCCCCGCAGGTCGGTCTGCTGGCCGAACACCTTGCGGCAGGCACTCTGCGAGAGCAGGGCTATGGGTGCGTTGCTCTGGCACTCCTCTTCGGTGAAGGGCTGCCCTTCGATGAAACTGAGCGGGAAGACCTTGAAGAAATCGGCATTGACCGCCTTGGCTCCCAGCGACACGTTTTCGCGCCCCGGCGCATACATATCGAGGCTGGTGGCGTACTGGCTGTAGAACGTGGTGCGCTCTGTCGACTTGACCTTGCTTAATACGCCGTTCACTGTTGTCATGTTTATCCAGCCATAGTTGTCTCCGCCATTGCCCGTGCGGATGTGCAGATGTCTGACGTAGAGCGTGCGCGAGCGGTTGGGCTCGTTGCCGTAGTCTATGAGCTGCACCTCTCTTGTCATCATGACAATCATGATGAGGCAGATGGCGAGCGCCGTTCCCGCTATGGTAAGCCCCGTGAGCAGGGGCTGCTGGCGCATGTTCCTGAGGGTCTGTCTGAGTATGTTGTTCATCTTTCTTTCGTTCTTGTTTTGTGGGTTACCAATGTTTCGTTACTCCACCTGGCGGCCATCGAAGAAGCGGATGGTGCGGTGGGCCTGGCGGGCCTGCTGCTCGTTGTGGGTTACCATGACGATGGTGCGGCCTTCGGCGTTGAGTTCGAGCAGCAGCTGCATGATTTCGGCGCTCATCTTCGAGTCGAGGTTGCCCGTTGGCTCATCGGCCAGTATGATGTCTGGGTTGCAGGCCAGTGCGCGTGCTATGGCCACGCGCTGGCACTGGCCGCCCGAGAGCTGTGCGGGCAGATGGCGCATGCGGTGGGTCATGCCCACCTGCCGCAGCACCTCTTCGGCGCGCTGGCGGCGCTGGCTGGCGGGCATGCCCGAGTAGAGCAGTGGCATCTCGACGTTGTCGATGACGTTGAGCGACTGTATGAGGTGGAACGACTGGAAGACGAAGCCGATGGTGCGGTTGCGGAAGGCTGCCAGCTCGCTGTCGCGCATCTTGCCGCCCGTAGTGCCGCCGATGGTGACGGTGCCGGTGGTGGGCTGGTCGAGCAGGCCGATGATGTTGAGCAGCGTTGACTTGCCGCAGCCCGACGGGCCCATGACGGCAACGAACTCGCCGCGGTCAATCCCGATGTTCACGTTCTCCAGTGCAATGGTCTCAATCTCGCTGGTGCGGAAGACCTTGCCGATTTTCTCTAATCTGATGATGTTGTTGTTCATAATATGTATGTAAGTGTTATTGTTTTTTTCTGTTGTTACTGCTTGATTCTGATGCTGTTCTTTCCCTTGTGCTGCTCCATGTCGCTGACGACCACGCGCTGGCCTTCGCTGAGGCCGGCTGTGACCTCGACGTAGTCGTAGCTGGCCTCGCCCAGTGTGACTTCGCGCGCCGTGAGCCTGTCGCCCTCGACCACGAACAGGCGGTAGCGGCCGGGCCCCTGATAGAACGCGCCGCTGCGGATGCGCACCACATCGGCCTTCTCGGCTGACAGCACGCTGACTTCGACCTTCAGCCCCGGGCGCAGCAGGCGGTGGGCAGGCTGGTCGAAGCTGACGGCGAAGTCTACCATGCCGTTGCGTGCCTGCGGGTTGAAGCTGCTGATGCTGCCCGTGAGCTGCTCCTTGCCGGTGCGCACGAGTACGCGGCCGCCCACGGCCAGGCGGTCGCTGTAGCCATCGGCAATGGCGCAGTCGGCCTTGAAGCTGCTCAGGTCTGCGACGGTGGCCACCTGCTCGCCGCGCGAAATCTGCGCGCCGATGCTGTTGTTGACGTAGGTCAGCACGCCGCGGCGTGGCGCGAGTATGCGCGCGTCTTCGAGCGTGCGGCGGGTCTCGGCCAGCTGCTTGCCGAACATGTCGATATCCAGTTCCTGCAGCCTGTACTCGGCGTTGGCGGTCTTGATTTCGTTCTCGTACTGCACGTTGAGCTGTTCCAGCTCGAGCTGCGCCGTGTTGTAGTCGAGCTGTGCCTGGCGCACGCGGTCGGTAGTGCCCGAGCCGATGCTGTCAAGGTACTGCTCGTTGCGCAGTTCCATCTTCTTGCTGTTGAGTGCCATCTGCGCCACCTTGATGCGCATCTTCAGGTCGGTCAGCCGCGTGTGCTGGGCTATCTTCAGCTTTTGCAGCTGCAGGCGGCGCATCTGCTCGTCATCGAGCCCCTTGCGGTACTCTGTCTCGGCGGCCATGAGGTCGAGGCGCAGCAGCGGCGTTCCGGCCTCTACCGTGTCGCCCGTGCGGCGGTAGACCTCTACGATGCGCGTGTTGATGGGCGAGACGATGATTTCCTGCCGCTCTGGCACGACCGTGCCGCTCGCGGTGACGCTGATTTGCAGGTCGCCGCGCTCTACTGCCGACAGCTCGAGGCTCTTCAGCTCTACGCTCCGGGTGGCCATGCGCATGGCGAGGGTGACTGCCACCACCGCCACGACAACTATGCCGCCCGCGCGCAGTCCGCGGCGCAGCGCGGCCCGGCGCCGCTCGTTCTTTGGTATTTCTCTGTCCATGTCTTTTTTTTGTTTCCTTTGTTTTTTTCTGATGGGTTGTCTGCCTGTATTCTTAGCAATAACCGTGCCAAACTCGTAACTCGCTGAAAATCAGAAGAAGT
>JAFLSH010000077.1:0-4050 GCA_022511055.1 Prevotella sp.
TGGCATCCCACAGCTGCGGTGCCAGCTGCCATTCGTCAATCAGCCTTGGGGTGTCGCCTTGCAGCAGCCGCTTGACGTTGGTTTCTGCCAGTTGCAGGTTTTGCTTGACATGCTCTGGGTCGTCCATGTACAGGATGCTTTTGGCCTGTTGCTCTGCCGTTGTCGTCTTGCCGCACGCTTTCGGCCCTTCAATCAGGACGGCTCCCATTGCATCCAGCTTTTCTTCCAGTAATATGTCTGCAATTCTTCTCCGATATTCTGCGTCGTTTTTTGCCATAAATTGTTGTCGTTTTGATTCTGTGTGCAAAGGTACTGATTTTCTTTTAAATAAACGAATTTTTCGTCATCTATTTGGTTATTTGGCGCGTTTTCGTTTGGTTATTTGGCGCGTTTTCGTTTGGTTATTTGGCGAAATAATGCTTGCTCTGTTAGGATTTGTCTATATGAGGGGTGCTTTGGCTTCGCAAGTAACAGTTTTGTGGAATTTGGGGCGGTTTGGTTTTAAATCGTAAGTTTGTGGAAAAATGTAGGTAAAAGGTTGGCCAGGCATGGTGTTAGCAACGCGGATTGTTATACCTTTGCACGGTAATTTATAAAGGCATCATGGAAGAACTGAAACATGAGTGTGGTGTGGCCATGATTAGGCTGCTGAAGCCACTGGACTACTATAAGGAGAAATACGGCACACGGGCCTACGGATTCAACAAGCTGTACCTGATGATGGAGAAACAGCACAACCGCGGGCAAGAGGGGGCCGGCTTTGCAGCCGTCAACCTGCACACGGAGCCGGGTACGGAGTACATGTTCCGCGAGAAGGCTGAGGGAAAAGATGCCATTACCGAGATATTCAAGCCCCGCCCCAGACTGAAGGAGGAAGGGGAAGACGGCTTCGAAGGCTCGCAGCTGCTGATGGGTCATGTGCGCTACTCCACCACCGGCAAGAGCGGGCTGAAGTATGTGCATCCGTTCCTGCGCCGCAACAACTGGCGGGCAAAGAACCTGTGCCTGTGCGGCAACTTCAACATGACAAACATTGACAGTGTCTTCCAGTTCCTGACCGAGCAGGGGCAGTCGCCGCGCATCTACGGCGACTCCTACATCACGCTGGAACTGATGGGGCACAGGCTCGACCGCGAGGTGGAGCGGCTCTACGGGGAGGCAAAGCAGAAGGGGCTGGAGCGCCAGGAGATAACCCGCTACATTGACGAACACGTGGAGATGGCAAACGTGCTGAAGACCACCATGCCGCACTTCGATGGCGGCTACGTCATGTGCGGCCTGACAGGCTCGGGCGAGTTGTTTGCCGTGAGAGACCCGTGGGGCATACGGCCGGCCTTCTACTATCGGGATGAAGAAGTGATGGTGCTGGCCAGCGAGCGGCCGGTCATTCAGACCTGCTTCGACCTGGAAGCCGATGACATCAGGGAGCTGCAGCCGGGGCAGGCCATTATCGTTCACAGGAGCGGCGCGGTGAGCCTGGAGCAGATACTGCCCCCGCAGAAGTTCAGCGCGTGCAGCTTCGAGCGCATCTACTTCAGCCGGGGCTCAGACCGTGACATCTACCAGGAGCGCAAGCGGCTGGGCGAGCAGCTGACACAGCCGATACTCGAAGCCGTTGGCGGTGATGTAGAGCATACGGTCTTCTCGTATATCCCCAACACGGCAGAGGTGTCGTTCTGCGGCATGGCCGATGGCATGCGGCGGCTGAAGCATGATGTGCGGACAGAGAAGGTGGTGTGGAAAGACATCAAGCTGCGCACCTTCATCACCGAGGGCAACGAGCGCAACGACCTGGCCGCCCATGTCTATGACATCAGCTACGGCAGTCTGCGGCCATACGAAGACCACTTGGTGATAATTGATGACAGTATTGTGCGCGGAACGACCCTGCGCGAGAGCATCTTCAAGATTCTTGACCGCCTGCACCCGAAGAAAATCGTGATGGTCAGCTCCTCGCCGCAGATACGCTATCCCGACTACTATGGCATCGACATGTCAAGGCTGGAAGAGCTGTGCGCCTTCCGCGCCGCCATTGCGCTCATCGAGGAGCGCGGCATGCAGCAGCTGGTGGATGACACTTACCGGCGCTGCAAGGCTGATGCGGCACAGGAAACATCGGCCGTGCTGCGCAATCATGTGCGCGACATCTATGCGCCGTTCACTGTGGCCGAAATCAATCAGAAGATTGTGGAGATGCTCCGCCCCGAAGGCATGCAGGCGCCCGTGGAGCTGGTGTTCCAGAGCATCGAAGGGCTGCACCGCGCCTGCCCCAGCCACCCCGGCGACTGGTATTTCACGGGCCATTATCCCACCCCCGGCGGCATGCGCATGGTCAATCAGGCATTTGTAAACTACGTAGAAAACCGAAAAAGATAAAAACAGCATTATGTGTGGTATAGTATCTATCCTAAATATCAAGGAACAGACGCCTGAGCTGCGTCAGAAAGCGTTACGAATGAGTCAGAAAATCCGCCACCGCGGCCCCGACTGGAGCGGCATCTATTGCAGCGGCGCTTCAGGGCAAGACACGGCCGGTGGGCGGCGCTTTGCCATCTTGGCGCACGAGCGCCTCAGCATTGTCGACCCCGAGTCGGGCGGCCAGCCCCTCTACTCGCCCGACCGAAGGCAAGTGCTGGCGGTCAATGGTGAAATCTACAACCACCAGGACATCCGCAGGCGCTACGCAGGCAGCTATGACTTCCAGACAGGCAGTGACTGCGAAGTGATTCTGGCACTTTACCGCGACAAGGGCATCGACTTTCTTGAAGACCTCAACGGCATCTTCGCCTTCGTGCTTTATGATGAAGAGCGCGATGAGTTCCTGATAGCCCGCGACCCTATTGGTGTCATTCCCCTCTATATCGGCTATGACAGTGATGGCACTGTCTACGTGGCCTCTGAGCTGAAGGCGCTGGAAGGCCAGTGCGAGCGCTACGAGCCCTTCCTTCCCGGCCATTACTACTGGAGCCGTGAGGGTGGCATGCGGAAATACTATCAGCGCGACTGGTTTGACTACGCCGCCGTAAAGGATAACGGAGCCAGTGTCGGGGCTATCCATGATGCGCTTGAGGATGCCGTGAAGCGGCAGCTCATGTCTGATGTTCCCTATGGGGTACTACTGAGTGGCGGGCTCGACTCCTCGGTCATCTCGGCCATTGCCGAGAAGCACAGCGAGATGCGTATCGAGGATAACAGCCGCTCCAAAGCCTACTGGCCCCGCCTGCACTCTTTCGCCGTGGGCCTGAAGGGTGCGCCCGACTTGGCCAAGGCCCGCCTTGTGGCCGACCATATCGGTACGGTACACCATGAGATTAACTACACGATTCAGGAAGGGCTCGATGCCATTCGTGATGTCATCTATTTCATTGAGACCTATGATGTTACCACCGTGCGCGCCTCAACGCCCATGTACCTGCTGGCCAGGGTCATCAAGTCGATGGGCATCAAGATGGTACTCTCCGGCGAAGGGGCTGATGAAATCTTTGGCGGCTATCTCTATTTCCACAAAGCACCCTCTGCGCAGGCGTTCCACGAAGAGACCGTGCGCAAGCTGTCAAAGCTGCACCTCTACGACTGTCTCCGCGCCAACAAGAGCCTGTCGGCCTGGGGCGTGGAAGGGCGTGTGCCTTTTCTTGACAAGGAATTCCTTGATGTGGCCATGCGCACGAATCCTGAAGCCAAGATGTGCCCCGGCCAGACCATGGAGAAGCGCCTTGTCCGCGAAGCCTTTGCCGACATGTTGCCCGCCGAGGTGGCCTGGCGGCAGAAAGAGCAGTTCAGCGATGGGGTTGGCTACTCGTGGATTGACACGCTGAAGCAGATAACCGCCGAGGCGGTCTCAGACGAGCAGATGGCTCATGCCGCCGAGCGTTTCCCCATTAATCCGCCGAAGAACAAGGAGGAATACTACTACCGCTCCATCTTTGCCGAGCATTTCCCCAGCGACTCCGCCGCCCGCAGCGTGCCCAGCGAGGCAAGCGTGGCCTGCTCGACCGCCATTGCGCTCGAATGGGATGCGGCTTTCCGCAATATGAACGACCCCAGCGGCCG
>JAFLSH010000077.1:4150-11479 GCA_022511055.1 Prevotella sp.
GGCCGCGCCGTGAAGGGTGTGCATCAGCAAGCCTATTAACACGGCCGGTACGCCTATCGGCATAGACAATACGCCTGTCGACATAGACAATGCGTTTGTTGACATAGACAATGCGCCTGTATTTCGGCAGAAGAAACGCAGGGTAACGTGCAGGGAAAGGGCATGTGAGAAAGAAAAAATCACAAAAAAGCCCTTTCCCTGCAACTTTCTGTCTGCCCGCTGCGTCTAACGGTCAGAAAGTGAAACCAAAAAACAAGGAAAAATGATTAGGAAAACAGTATTGTATGCCCTGCTGTGCTGCCTGCCGGCACTGGTCTCTTGCCAGTACAGCATGGTCAACGGAACGAAGCGAATCAAGCCGAGCCAGAACATTGTAAAGGAAACCTACGGCATGCAGGCGTTCAACAAGATTGAGGTTGATGCCGTTGCCAACGTGAAGTTCATTCAGACCGATGAGACCACTCACCAGGTGGTGCTTTCATGCCCCGACAACTATGTGGACTTGTTCAGCCTCAAGGTGAAGGGTGACAAGTTATACATAGGCTTTGTGAAGGGCACGACCAATATCGAATCCAAGAACGTAGACATTACGGTCTATGCGCCCCAACTGCGCAGTCTGGAGAACTCAGGGGTTGCCAGTGTCGAGATAGACCGGCTGGTGGCTGACGAGTTAGAGGTGGAGAACTCGGGTGTTGGCTCGATATATCTTTCCGGCTTGCAGGTAACCCGCCTGGAAGCGGAGTGCAGCGGCGTTGGCAGCATAGAGCTGGCGGGTCAGACAGACCGCGCCGACTTGGAATGCAGCGGCGTGGGCAGCATTAAGGCCAAGCAGCTGAAAGCCCGCTCGGTAAAGGCCGAGGTAAGCGGTGTGGGCGGCATCAAGTGCCACGCCACGGAGAGCATTACCGCTGACGTGAGCGGCGTGGGCTCGCTCACCTACAGCGGCAATCCCGAAAAGAAGTCGCTGAACCGCAGCGGCGTGGGTGGTATTCACGCTGAATAGCCGCCTCGGAACGCGTTCTTGCAACGTGTTTCTCGCAGTGTTAGTCTGAGTGAGACAAGAACTGGGGCGCGGCAGCGCCCCTTTTTTGTGTCGAAAAGTTTGCGCATTGGGATTTTTTTTGTATCTTTGCAGATGAAAAAACCAGCATGACATGAAAAAGTTAGCCTTGGCGCTTGCGTTTGTGGCCTTGTCGGCAGTGGCAACGGCCCAATACAGGAATCCCATAATTCCCGGCTTCCACCCTGACCCCAGCATTTGCCGGGTGGGTGACGACTTCTACATAGTCAACTCTTCGTTCCAGTATTTCCCAGGTGTACCCATCTACCATTCCAAGGACTTGGCCAACTGGCGGCAGATAGGCAACGTGCTTACCCGCGAGTCGCAGCTGAACCTGAAGGGCACTACTTCATGGCTGGGCATCTATGCGCCCACCATCCGCTACCACCAGGGCACTTACTACATGATAACCACCAACGTGGGCAACGGCGGCAACTTCATGGTGACCGCCCAGAGCCCCGAAGGCCCGTGGTCTGAGCCGATATGGCTGGAGCAGCAGGGCATAGACCCCTCGCTCTACTTCGAGGGCGACAAGTGCTACATGGTGAGCAACCCCGACAATACCATCACCCTGTGCCAGATAGACCCCAAGACGGGCCGCCGGCTCACGCCCAGCAAGGCGCTCTGGCAGGGCACGGGCGGGCGCTATCCTGAAGGGCCGCACATCTACAAGAAAGACGGATGGTACTATCTGCTCATCTCTGAGGGCGGCACCGAGCTGGCCCATCGGCTGACCATAGCCCGCAGCCGCCGGATTGACGGCCCCTATGAGGCCAATCCGCAGAATCCGCTGCTGACCCACTGCTCCATGGCCGGCCAGTCAAACCCCATACAGGGCACTGGCCACGGCGACTTCGTGCAGGCACAGGATGGCTCGTGGTGGATTGTATTCCTGGCCTACCGCAACTACGGCGGCAGCTACCACCACCTGGGGCGCGAGACCTACCTGGCACCCGTGGAGTGGGGCGAGGGCGAGTGGCCTGTTGTCAACGGCGGCCAGCCTGTCGACACGCTCATGGCCGCCAAGCTGCCCGTTGCCGCACCGCTGCGGCAGCCGGCGCGACTGCGCACGACCTTCGACCGCCCGCTGGGCCCGGAGTGGGTGTGCATACAGAATCCTGACTCATCGCGCTACCAGCTGCACGAGGGCAGGCTGCGCCTGATAAGCTCTATCTGCAACCTGACCGAGAACGACCGCCCCACCTTCGTTGGCCGCCGGCAGGAAAGCGCGGTTTTCACGGCCGAGACCCAGCTTGACGGCTATGAGCTGATGACCGGCGATGAGGCGGGCCTGTCTGTCTACCAGATAAATGACGGCCACGCCGACTTCTGCCTGCGCAACACCAAGCAGGGCCCCGCGCTCTGCCTGCGGCTGCGGATGAAGAGCCTCGACTGCCTGCTGCGGTCGGTCGACCTGCCGACAACGACCTGCACACTGCGGGTGTCGAGCGATGGCAATATGTACTACTTCGACTACTCCACCGACGGCGGCCGCCACTTTCAGCGCTTCGACCGGCTGGACTGCTCGCTGCTGAGTACCGAGGTGGTGGGCGGCTTCACGGGCATGACCATCGGCATGTTTGCGGCCCTCGACCGCAACAACGTGGGCGAGGGGCAGAGCTATGCCGAGTTCAGCTACTTCTCCTATGAGGAGCAATGAGCGGACATACATTTTTTTTAATTCACAAATAATTATCAACCCAAAAACAAAGAAAGCTATGAAAAAGTATCTTGCTGAAATGGTAGGCACTATGGTGCTGGTACTGATGGGCTGCGGCGTGGCCGTGAGCCTGAGTTGTGACCCTGTCAATAATATTCCCGGCGTGGTGGGCACGGCGTTGGCCTTCGGCTTGGCCGTGGTGGCCATGGCCTACACCATCGGCGGCATCTCCGGCTGCCACATCAATCCGGCCATCACTCTTGGCTGCTTCCTCAGCGGCCGCATGGATGCCAAGGACTGTGGCATGTACATGCTGTTCCAGGTCATTGGCGCTTTCATCGGCTCAGCCCTGCTGGCGCTGCTGACTGCCAACGTTCCCGGCCTTGAGGGCACGGGTGCCAACGACCTGCAGGCCAACGTGTCTGTCATGGGCGGCCTGCTGGCCGAGGTCATCTTCACCTTCGTGTTCGTGCTGGTAGTTCTCGGTGCTACTTCCCAGACCAACGGCGCTACCAACAACTTCGCCGGACTGGCCATTGGCCTGAGCCTGGTGCTGGTACACCTGGTCTGCATCCGCTACACGGGCACTTCTGTCAATCCCGCCCGCTCCATTGCCCCGGCCGTGTTCCAGGGTGGCACAGCCCTGACCAACCTCTGGATTTTCATTGTCGGCCCGCTGGTGGGTGGCGCACTGGCCGCCTGCGTGTGGAAGCTCATTGAGCCAGAGAAGAAGTAGTCTGCCGGCGCATTTGCCGCACAAAAAGGCAAGCCGACCCGCGCGCACTCCGCCCGATGCAGCCAATGGGGCTGTCAGGGGCTGTTCCGCACGGGTCGGCCTGTCTTTTCTTTCTGCCCGCCGCAGCGGGGCGGCGGCGCGGGCTCAGAGCTTCTCGCCGTAGCAGAGGTCGCCGCAGTCGCCGAAGCCGGGGATGATGTACTTGTGCTGGTTCATGCCCGGGTCAATGGCGGCGCACCAGACGGTGGCATCTCCGGGCAGCACCTCTTTCAGCACTTCCAGCCCTTCGGGGGTGGCAATGACGCAGGCAATGTGTATCTTGCGCGGCTTCCCCGTCTTCACCAGCGCCTCGATGCTGGCGGCCATGGAGCCGCCTGTGGCCAGCATGGGGTCTACGATGATGAGGGTCTTGCCTTCGGCGCTGGGCGCGGCCATGTACTCCGTGTGTATGCCCACCTCCGTATGCTCGCGGTTGGTGTACATGCGATAGGCCGACACGAAGCCGTTGTCAGCATGGTCAAACACGTGCAGGAATCCGTTGTGGAAGGGCAGGCCCGCCCGCAGCACGGTGGCAATGAGCAGGTCTTCTTCGGGCAGCGCTATGTCGGCCGTGCCGAGGGGTGTGGTGACGGTCTTGGTCTTGTATTCCAAGGTCTTCGACAGTTCGTAGGCCATCATCTGCCCGACACGCTCTATGTTGTGGCGGAACAGGAGCCGGTTTTGCTGGTAGTCTTTGTCGCGCAGCTCGGCCATGTACACGTTGATGACACTGGCCTGGGTGCTGAAGTTGATGATTTTCATAATCTTAATATTGTTTTTTGGTGTTCGTCTGCTGGTCTGCAAAGTTACAACTTTTCTGCTAAAATTGCTAACTGAACGTGGCATTTTTTGTCGGCCCGGCTCGCAAAATGCCCGCTGAAATGATAAAATGAGTGAAATGCCGAGAATCTGGCACCGTTTTCTTGCCATTTTTTGAAAAGAATTGATTAATTTTGCGCTCTGAAAAAAGCGTGAGACGTAATCATTTTCTTAATAACAAATACAACTATGGTAAACTACAAGGATTTAGGTCTCGTGAATACCCGCGAGATGTTCAAGAGAGCAGTAGCCGGCGGCTACGCCATTCCCGCTTTCAACTTCAATACAATGGAGCAGATGCAGGCCATCATTCAGGCTGCCGTTGAAACCAAGTCACCCGTTATCATGCAGGTGTCGAAGGGTGCCCGCAACTATGCCAACGCCACCATTCTGCGCTACATGGCCGAGGGCGCTGTGGCCTATGCCAAGGAGCTGGGCTGCGAGCATCCCGAAATCGTGCTGCACCTGGACCACGGCGACAGCTTCGAAATCTGCAAGGACTGCATCGACATGGGCTTCTCGTCTGTGATGTACGACGGCAGCTCGCTGCCCTACGAGGAGAATATCAAGATTACCCGCCAGGTGGTGGAGTACGCCCACGCCCACGACGTGACAGTCGAGGCAGAGCTTGGCGTGCTGGCCGGCGTTGAGGACGATGTGGTGGCCGAGGAATCACACTACACCAAGCCCGAGGAGGT
The DNA here is from genome assembly GCA_022511055.1 of Prevotella sp. Lineage (GTDB taxonomy): Bacteria > Bacteroidota > Bacteroidia > Bacteroidales > Bacteroidaceae > Prevotella. The sequence continues at coordinate 9,163 of JAFLSH010000077.1, forward strand.
TATCGACTTCGCTACCCGCACAGGCTGCGACTCGCTGGCCATCTCTATCGGCACCAGCCACGGCGCATACAAGTTCAAGCCCGAGCAGTGTACCCGCGACCCGAAGACCGGCAAGCTCGTTCCCCCGCCACTCGCATTCGACGTGCTGGCAGAGATTGAGAAGAAGCTCCCCGGCTTCCCCATTGTGCTGCACGGCTCTTCTTCAGTGCCCCAGGACGAGGTGGACACCATCAACAAGTACGGCGGCAACCTGCCCGATGCCGTTGGCATTCCCGAAGAGCAGCTCAGCCAGGCTTCGAAGAGCGCAGTCTGCAAGATTAACATCGACTCTGACTCTCGTCTGGCCATGACCGCCGCTGTCCGCCAGTACCTGGCCGAACACCCCGACCACTTCGATCCGCGCCAGTACCTGAAGCCGGCTCGCGACAACATGAAGAAGATGTACATTCACAAGATTGTCGATGTGCTGGGCTCAAATGGTAAGCTCGCCCAATAAGCCTTTCCGAAACATATAGTATATCATATTTTTTCACAGCAAGAGACTGTGCTTCACCTTCGGAGCGCAGCCTCTTTGCTACAAATGAGTTAGTAAAACCTATTTGACATGAATCTCAAGAATTTGTTGCTACCATTAGTGGTGGGATTTTCTATGACAGGTGTGGAGGCCGAGGCACAGAACACAAGTGTTGCCATAGACGTGAAAGGGTTGGAAGATGGCACGGAAATGACATTGACCCTGACTGGCACGTACAGACAGGAAGAGCCAATCCAGACGGTAGAGTTGAAGAACGGCAAGGCCGTGTTTGCCTTTGACGTGGAAGAGCCCCGCGGCTACCGCCTTGGCGTGAAGGGCAGCTCGGGAGAGACGATAGTGCTGGACAAGGGCGAGAAGGCCGAAGTGTCTGCGGTGGCAGAGAAACGGCAGAACAACCAGGGGAAGACCTATGTGGTCTTGAACGATTTCACGGTGAAAGGCTCTGCCACCCACGACAAGTTCGTGGCTCAGCGCCCCAACCGCAAGCTGGTGGATGCGGCCTACGAGAAGATGTACAAGGACAACGAGGCGTTTGTTGCGAAGCTGGCGGCAGCGCCTGGCCGCGACAGCGAGGAGTATAAGGCTTTGGTCAGCTCGCCCGAGTACGAGCAGTATGCACGGCGGCAAGACGAGGTGGCCCAGATGTCCGTAGACATGATTCGCGCTGCGGTGGAGGCAAACAGGGATAGTTGGCTGGGGGCGTTTATCATTGTCAATTCGCACTGGTATCTGACAGAAGACCAGCTGCCGCTGTATGAAGCGCTGTCCGCCGAGACGAAGCAAAGTTTTTATGGAAAGATTATCGGCAAGCAGTTAGTGCCGGAGTCCATGGCAGAGTCGATGCCGGACTTTGAGTTCACAGACCATGTGACGGGCAAGTCGATGAGGCTGCACGAGATATGCAGGCAGAACAAATATGTGCTGATAGACTTCTGGGCTTCATGGTGTGGGCCGTGCAGAAGGGAAATCCCGAATTTCAAGGCGCAATATGAGCTGTACAAGGACAAGGGATTCCAGGTGGTCAGCATTTCTGCGGACCAGTCGGAGACCGACTGGCTGAAGGCACTGAACGAGGAGAAGCTGGAGTGGCCCAATGACCGTGACGGCGAGAAGGGCATCTGCAAACTCTACAATGTGCAGTTCTACCCGACTGTCTATCTGCTTGACAGCCAGGCCCGTGTTGTGGCTTCTAACAACAGCGTGAGGGGCGAGGCTCTTCGGACAAAGCTGGCAGAGCTGTTTTGACCATCTGAACATACCGCCGTGGCATCAGCCCCACGGCGGCTACTTTGCCCGCGTGGCCCGGTGCATTTGTTATCGTACGCGCACGTGCGTATGCGCGTGCGCATTATAGTAGCCATACAAACTGGATGCCCCACACCCTCAACACCCCCTACACCAAACCGTTGTAAGTACCTGATTTTCAGTAGCCATTCACACCCAATTAGGGTGTAGGGTAAGAAATCTGCCCCACACCCCCATCTGCACCCTGGGTGTAGGGTAGAGTGTTGGGTCATCTGATACCTTGCACCCAAAACCGCCACAAATACCTATTGAAAATCAAGTACTTATGAGCGCAGGGTGTCGGGGGTGTTGAGGGTGTGGGGCATTTAGTTTGTATGGCTACTATATACATACGCGCGCGAGATTTTCGCCGCAGTTCAGCCGAAAAAGGTAATCGGTTCAGCTGGATTTGTAATCCAGCTGGAGTGAGTATAAGGATTTGTAATCCGATTAACGAATTCCTATTTTTAACATTTGCGGCAGAAAGAAATCCTTACA
>JAFLSH010000078.1 GCA_022511055.1 Prevotella sp.
CCTCGACACCCCCGACACCCAATTTGGGTGTCGGGGGTGTCGAGGGTGTGGGGTATTCAGTTTGTATGAGTACTATACGCGCGCGAGGCGCATTTTAGTGTTTCGGGCAGGGAACGTTGGCTTATTTCCGGCGTTTCCGTGAAAGTTCCTGTTTCAAGAACTTCGGGGTGTAGCCTTTGCGGCTCTTGGCCACCTGTTCGGGTGTGCCAACGGTGAGGATTTGTCCGCCGCGGCGGCCGCCTTCGGGCCCCATGTCGATAATCCAGTCGGCCTGCTGAATGACATCGAGGTTATGCTCAATGATAATGACCGTGTTGCCGCGGCTGACCAGCCGGCGCAGCACTTGCATCAGGATGCGTATGTCCTCGAAGTGCAGCCCGGTCGTGGGCTCGTCGAGGATATAGACCGTCTTGCCGGTGTCCTTTTTCGACAGCTCCGTGGCCAGTTTTACGCGCTGGCTCTCGCCGCCGCTGAGGGTGGTCGAGGGCTGGCCGAGCTTGATGTAGCCGAGACCCACCTCCTGTATGGTCTTGATTTTTCGGAGAATGTCGGGCACGTTCTCGAAGAACTCCACGGCCTGGTTGATGGTCATGTCGAGTACGTCGGCAATGCTCTTGCCCTTGTAGCGCACTTCGAGCGTCTCACGGTTGTATCGCTTGCCGTGGCACGTCTCGCAGGGCACTTGTATGTTGGGCAGAAAGTTCATCTCTATCGTCTTGTAGCCTTTACCGCTGCAGGTCTCGCACCGCCCTCCCTTCACGTTGAACGAGAAGCGGCCGGGCTTGTAGCCTCTAATCATGGCCTCGGGCAGCCCCACGAACAGCGCACGGATGTCGGTGAAGACCCCGGTGTAGGTGGCGGGGTTGGAGTGGGGGGTGCGGCCGATGGGCGACTGGTCTACGTTGACCACCTTGTCTATCAGCTCCAGCCCCTCTATCGACTCGTAGGGCATGGGGCGCTTCAGCGAGTGGTAGAAATGCTGCGACAAGATGGGCTGCAGGGTTTCGTTGACAAGTGTGGACTTGCCCGACCCGCTGACACCCGTGACCAGAATGAGCTTGCCGAGCGGGAACTCTGCGGTAACGTCTTTCAGGTTGTTGCCGCGGGCTCCGCGGAGAATCAGCGAGCCCGTGGCAGCCTTCTTGCGGGTCGATGGCCGGTCGGCGGCGTTGTCGGCGGCGGGCTGTTGGCCTGTCGGGTCGGCATCTTCCGCTGCCGGGGTGCTGCCGTCGGCATTCAGGTATTGCGCCGTCAGCGTGTCGGCCTTCAGCAGCTCCCTGGGTGTGCCCTGGAACACCACCTCGCCACCCTTTCGGCCGGCGCGGGGGCCAATGTCGATGATATAGTCGGCGGCGAGCATCATGTCGCGGTCGTGTTCCACCACAATGACCGTGTTGCCCAGGTCGCGCAGCTCCTTCAGCGAGCTGATGAGCCGCTCGTTGTCGCGCTGGTGCAGCCCGATGCTGGGCTCGTCGAGGATATAGAGTACGTTGACCAGCTGCGAGCCTATCTGCGTGGCCAGTCTGATGCGCTGGCTCTCGCCGCCAGAGAGTGAGGCGGCCGGGCGGTTGAGCGACAGGTAGTCGAGCCCCACCTCGAGCAGAAAGTCCAGCCGGGTGCGTATTTCCTTCAGTATCTCGGCGGCTATCTGCTGTTGCTGGCTGTCGAGATGGGTTTCCACCTGGTCGAGCCACTGCCGCAGTTCCGAGAGGTCCATTCCCGCCAGCTCGGCTATGTTCTTGTCCCAGATGCGGTAGGAGAGTGCCTCGCGGTTGAGCCGCTGCCCCTGACATTCAGGGCACTTGGTCTCGGCCAGGAACTGGTCGGCCCACTTCTGTCCGCTGGCCGAGTCGTCGTTTTCCATGACCTGGCGCAGATACTTGATAATGCCGTCGAAGCTGACAAAGTAGTCGCTGCTGGTATGCACCAGCTCCTTGCTGATGCGCACGCTTTCCAGCGAGCCGTAGAGTACTTCGGTCATGGCCTCCTCGGGAATGTCGCTGATGCGGGTCTTCAGGTCGCAGTCGTGCTTCTTGAGTATGGCCTCTATCTGCCAGAAAATCATCTGGTTCTTATACTTTCCCAGCGGCACGATTCCCCCCTCGTAGATGCTGAACTTGCGGTTGGGAATGACTTTTGCCATGTCAATCTCGTTGATGAATCCCAGCCCCTTGCAGTGGGGGCAGGCCCCTTGCGGCGAGTTGAACGAGAAGTTGTTGGGCGCCGGGTCGCTGTAGCTGATGCCCGTCGTGGGGCACATGAGCCGCTTCGAGAAGTGCTTGGCGCTGCCCGTCTCCTTGTCGAGAATCATAATGAGCCCCTCGCCTTGCTTCATGGCTATGGCGATGCTCTTCTTCAGCCGGTCGAAGTCTTCCTGGCTGGGAGTGCCGCTGGGCAGCCCCAGCTTGTCGATAACCACTTCAATGTTGTGGTTTTTGTAGCGGTCGACCTTCATGCCGCGGGTTATTTCCTGTAGTTCGCCGTCTACGCGCATGGTCAGGTAGCCCTTGCGGCGCATGGCCTCGAACAGCTCGCGGTAGTGGCCCTTGCGGCTGCGCACCACGGGTGCCAGTATGTAGATTTTCCGGCCGGCATAGTCGCTGACAATCATGTCCAGCACCTTCTCCTCGGTGTATTTCACCATGGGCTCGCCCGTCATGTAGCTGTAGGCGCGGCCGGCGCGGGCAAAGAGCAGTCGCATGTAGTCGTAGACCTCGGTCGTAGTGCCCACGGTGGAGCGCGGGTTTTTGTTGGTCGTCTTCTGCTCGATGCTGATAACGGGCGAAAGTCCTGTAATCTTGTCAACGTCAGGGCGTTCCATGCCGCCGAGGAAGTTGCGGGCATAGGCCGAGAAGGTCTCTATGTAGCGGCGCTGGCCCTCGGCGAAGATGGTGTCGAAGGCCAGGCTCGACTTGCCCGAGCCCGATAGCCCGGTGATAACGGTGAGCGAGTCGCGGGGTATGGCCACGTCGATGTTCTTCAGGTTGTGTACCCGGGCACCGTAGACATTGATATATTCCGTCATGGTTGTTTCTCAGTAGGGGAGTGTTTCTATTCTGAAGGGGTCGTTCCCTCAATGTAGCCGCGCAGCAGGTTGATGTCGCGGCGAATGTTGTAGTTGCGCCCGTCGGCGCCGCGGGCTTTCACCTGCAGGAAATAGACACCGTCTTTGACATCCTTGCCCTTGAACGTGCCATCCCAGCCGTCGGCCGGGTCGGTCCAGTCGAAGAGCTTCTGCCCCCAGCGGTTGAAGATGTAGGCGTGGAACTCCACAATGCTGCGGTAGCCCTCCTTGGCGCGGAACACGTCGTTGATGCCGTCGCCGTTGGGCGAGAAGGCATTGGGAAACTCCAGCTTGCTCTCGCTGATGACTACGGTGATGGTGGTCGAGTCAAGCTCCACGGTGCCGTCGAGGGTCACCTTGAGGGTGATGGTGAACGAGCCCGACTCCACGAAGCGGTAGTCGGTGTTCTCCTCATAGCGCACCATGAAGTCGTTGTCGGCACCCTCCTTTCTGAAATGCCATTCGTAGGCCGGCACGTGGCTGCCCATGCCCGTAGGGTTGGCCCTGAAGGTCACGTCGAGCGGCGCCTCGCCGTCGTCAATGCTGGTCGTTTCTTGCATCTCGCCTTCTGAGTCTGTGTAGATGGCCGTGGGCGACACGGCGGGGGTGTCGTCTGCCTGCGCCAAAAGGGAGAAAAATGTCAGCAGCGGCAGCAAAAATATCAGTTTTCTGTTCATTTTCTTTAGGATTATCGTGCAAAGGTAGTCAAAAAAGTGGGAATAATGTTGATTTAGCCATAGTTTTTTTGTAATTTTGTAGCCGAAAACGAAGAAAACGAAAAATATGAAGTGGATATCAAGATATTTTCTGCTGTCAGTGCTGCTCGTTTTTGCCGCAGACACGCTGACTGCGCAGACACCGGCGCAGCGTGGGCAACACCTGGTGAAGCGTAAGGAGACCATCTTCGGCATAGCCCGGCAGTACGGAATTACCATTGAGGAGCTGGCCAAGGCCAACCCGGCAATGAACAACCCTGGCTACGAACTGAAGAAGGGTGATGTGCTGAACATTCCCTTCCCGACTGGCGGAACGGCTGAGAGCGGGGCTAAGGGCGGCACCGCCGCTGCCGGCACTGCTGCCCAGACGGCTAATCCCGCCCCGGTCAGTCAGGCCGCCAAGGGCAAGCTGCGCCTGGGTGTCATGCTGCCGCTGCACGATGTGAATGGAGACGGCAAGCGAATGGTGGAATACTACCGTGGCGTGCTGATGGCCTGCGATAGCCTGAAGAAAGTGGGCATCTCGGTCGATGTACACGCATGGAACGTGCCCGAAGAGGGTGACATCAGCGCTACGCTGAAGGAAAAGGGGGCGAAAGACTGCGATTTGATTATCGGCCCGCTCTATAGCAAGCAGGTGAAACCGCTGGCCGAGTTTGCCGCCCAGAACAACATCAAGGTGCTGATACCCTTCAGCATCAACTCTCAGGAAGTGCTGACCAACCGCCAGCTCTTTCAGGTCTATCAGAGCCAGAACGACTTCAATGATGCGGTGGTGAATCGCTTCATCGACCGCTTCAAGGGTCACCATGTCGTCATCATCGATTGCAACGACTCTACCAGTGACAAAGGCTCTTTCACGGCCAGCCTGCGCCGCCGCCTGGAAGTCCAGGGCAGCCAGTATAGCATTACTAACCTGAAGTCTTCAGACCAGAACTTCCTGAAGGGCTTCAGCACAACGCAGCGGAACGTCGTGGTGCTGAACACGGCGCGCTCGCCGGAGCTGAATGCGGCCATTGCCAAGCTGAACAGCCTGAAGCTGAACACCCCGAACTTGAACATCACCCTCTTTGGCTACACCGAGTGGCTGATGTACACGAAGTTCCAGCTGGAGAACTTCTATAAGTTTGATGTCTATATCCCGTCGGCATTCTATACCAACCCGCTGTCGTCGGCCACGGAGCGCATCCAGCAGAAATACCGCTGGAACTTCCATCAGGATATGCAGCAGGCGCTGCCGCGCTTTGCCATCACCGGCTTTGACCACGCCATGTTCTTCCTCTTGGGATTACATCGGAACGGGGCCGACTTCAACGGCATGCTCGGCTCAGTGAACTATACCCCCATACAGACCCCGTTGCGGTTTGAGCGCATCGGCAACGGCGGGCTGAAGAACCGCAGCCTGCTTTTCGTTCACTACAAGCCGGAACACCAGGTTGAACTCATTAGCTACTGACATGATGGTCGCCATACTGAATCTAAGGAAACTTCTGCTGCTTGGGCTGCTGCTGGCCGTGACCTCCGGCGTGGTGGCTCAGGTCGGGCAGTATCGCAGCGAGTTTGCCGCAGGTGTCAATGGTGGCTATGTGCTGAGCAACGTGGGATTTTCGCCCCGAATACCCCAGAGCATGCTGGGCGGAAAGACGGCAGGCATCACCCTGCGCTACACCTGCGAGAAATACTTCAACAGCATCTGCGCCATCGTGGCCGAGGTGAACTATGCGCAGACCGGCTGGAAAGAGCGCATCGAGGATATCAACGAAAACCCCGTCATGGCGCTCGACAAAGACGAGCCGGAAGCCTATTCGCGGGTGGTCGACTACGTTCAGGTGCCGGTCTTTGCCCGCTTAGGGTGGGGGCGCGAGCGCAGCGGCTTTCAGTTCTTCTTCCAGATTGGCCCCCAGCTGGGCTACTATCTGAGCGAGAAGGCCATAGCCAACTTTGACATTGACCATCCTAATGCGCAAGACCGCGCCTCCAAGATTTCAATGCCGCTACAGAACTATCCCGACTATAAGGGCATCTACCACATGCCGATAGAGAACAAGCTCGACTACGGCATCACGGGCAGCTTCGGCCTGGAGTTCTCAAACCGCTATCTTGGCCACTTCCTGTTCGATGCCCGCTATTACTTTGGCCTGGGCAACATCTACGGCAACACGAAGCGCGACTTCTTCGGCAAGTCTAACTATGCCAACATTGCCGTCAAGCTGTCGTATCTCTTCGACATATCTAAGACAACTAACCCTAAAATTAAATAAATTATGTTTGAAGGACAACCTAAAGGACTATTTGCGTTGGCTCTGGCCAACACAGGTGAGCGATTTGGCTATTACACCATGCTCGCCGTTTTCGCTTTGTTTTTAAGGGCCAACTACGGCCTTGATGCCGGCTGGGCGGGAGAAATCTACAGCGATTTTCTCATGCTCGTCTACTTCCTGCCCATTGTGGGCGGCTGGCTGGCTGACCGCTTTGGCTTCGGCCGCATGGTCACCATCGGCATCATCATCATGTTCATTGGCTACGCGCTGCTGTCAGTACCCCTGGGGGGCGATACCTTCGCGCTGATAGTCATGCTTGTGGCGCTGGTGCTGATTGGACTGGGCACAGGTCTCTTCAAGGGTAACCTCCAGGTGATGGTGGGCGACCTCTACAACGACCCGCGCTATGCCAACAAGCGTGATGCCGGTTTCTCACTCTTCTACATGGCCATCAACATCGGTGCGCTCTTTGCCCCCACGGCGGCCGTGCGCATCATGGAGTGGGCACAGCAGAATTTGGGCACGTCGGTCAACGACTCCTATCACTTCGCCTTTGCCGTGGCTTGCGCCTCGCTGATTCTCTCCATTGCCATCTACTATGTGTTCCGCGGCACTTTCCGCCACGTGGAAGGCGGCAAGGGCGGCAACAAGAATCAGGCTACCGTCAACGAGCCGGAGCTGAGCAAAGAGGAGACTACCCAGCGCATTGTGGCGTTGGTGCTTGTCTTCGCCGTGGTCATCTTCTTCTGGATGGCGTTCCACCAGAACGGCCTGTCGCTGACTTACTTTGCCGATGAGTTTACGGCCAAGTCGGCTACCGGCACAGACATCATGCCATTCGATGTAATGAATCTGGTGATGATTATCTTCATCGTCTATGCCGGTTTCTCGTTCTTCCAGAGCAAGACTGCAAAGGCCAAGGGCATCTCGGCTGCCGTTATTGTGGCCGCCCTTGCCGTACTCGTCTACAAGTACACCCAGGCAACGGGCGAGGTGGCTATCTCTGCACCCATCTTCCAGCAGTTCAACCCCTTCTATGTGGTGGCGCTCACGCCAGTCTCCATGGCCATCTTTAGCAGCCTGGCCAGCAAGGGCAAGGAACCCACACCGCCGCGGAAGATTGCCTACGGTATGTTGGTGGCTGCGGTGGCCTTTGTCGTCATGGCAATGGCTTCGCAGGGTCTGCCCACGCCTAACGAGCAGAAGGCGGCTGGCGATGCTGCCATGCTCGTGTCGCCTTATTGGCTGATTGGCACTTACCTCATCCTGACCTTCGGCGAGCTGCTGCTCTCGCCCATGGGCATTTCCTTCGTCTCGAAGGTGGCTCCCCCGAAGTATAAGGGTCTGATGATGGGTGGCTGGTTTGTCTCCACCGCCATTGGCAACAAGCTCGTTGGTGTCGGCGGCTATCTCTGGGGTGACATCTCCCTGACTGTTGTCTGGGGTGTGTTCATTGCCGTCTGCATCATTGCGGCTGCCTTCATGTTCTCAATGATGAAGCGCCTCGAGAAAGTCTGTTAGTATTTTTCTGACAAATAAGCGAATCAGCAGTCGTGGCTTTTATCCCGTTTCTGGTTTTGATACTACTCATCACGTGTTGCGTTGCCGTGTTCGGCAACGCAACATTGGATGGTGCAAGTCAGGTCTCGCTGCTGGCTGCCTCGGCAGTCAGTGTGCTTGTCGGCCACTTCACCAAGCGGCTTGAGTGGGAGCGGCTGGAAAAGGAGATAACCGCCAAGATTGCCAGCTGTACGCCGGCCATTATCATCCTGTTGCTGATAGGTGCCATCGGCGGCACGTGGATGGTGTCGGGCATTGTGCCCACCATGATTTACTATGGCATGCAGATTATCCGGCCTGAGGTGTTTCTGGTCAGCAGCTCGCTGCTCTGCGCCTTGGTCAGCCTGATGATTGGCTCTTCGTGGACCACCGTTGCCACCATCGGCGTTGCGCTGATGGGCATAGGCAAGGCTCATGGCTTTGCCGATGGGTGGATTGCCGGCAGCATCATCACGGGAGCTTATTTTGGCGATAAGCTGTCGCCGCTTTCCGATACGACCGTCTTGGCATCCAGCGTTTCCGGCACACCGCTCTTCACTCACATCCGCTACATGCTCTTTACCACCGTTCCCACCTTCCTCATCTCGCTGTCAGTGTTTCTGATAGCCGGTCTGGTGATGAACGTGGCTGGCACGGGCAATGAGCTTGGTGTCATGGAGGGCTTGCAGCGCACGTTTGTCATTTCGCCCTGGCTTCTGCTGGTGCCGGTGCTGACCGGCGTGATGATTGCCCGCCGCTGGCCTTCCATCGTGGTGCTGTTCTTGGCCATTTTGTTGGCCGCCGTTGTCGGTCTGGTTGTGCAGCCCGAGCTGGTGCATCGCATCTCCGGCGAGTCGGGTGGGGGATTGCTTGCCTCCTATAAGGGCATGATGCAGGTGTGTTACGGCAGCACCACCATCGAGACGGGCATGCCGATGCTCAACGACCTTGTGGCTACCAGCGGCATGGCTGGCATGATGCCTACTATCTGGCTGATTATCTGCGCCCAGACTTTCGGCGGAGCGCTGACTGCCACGGGCCAGTTGGCCGACCTGATGCGGCTTGTCTTGCGCGGAGTGCGCGGAACGGCATCGCTGGTGGCTTCGACCGTGGGCACGGCTCTGTTCTGCAACATTGCCTTGGCCGACCAGTATCTGTCTATCATGCTCGCCAGCTCGATGTTCAAGGACACTTATCGCCGGCAGGGCTATGAGCCTCGCCTGCTGAGTCGCAGCTGCGAAGACGGTGCGACGGTGACATCGGTGCTTGTGCCGTGGAACACCTGTGGACTGACCCAGAGTACGGTCTTGGGCGTGGCCACAATGACCTATCTTCCCTTCTGCTTCTTCAACTATCTTTCGCCCCTGACCAGCATCGTGGTCGCCGCCACAGGGTGGAAAGTCAAGCAAACCAAAGCATCGGAACAATAACAGAATCCCAGATGAACAGTACTTCTCAGATGAACGCCGCCGACTTCAGGCATTTCCTGCTGACATGCCTTTTGTGTGTCATTGCCCATTGTGCGTTCACCCCAGTCATGGCACAGTCGCTTACGCTCGTGGAGCTAAACACCGAGAATCTCTTCGACTACAAGCACGATTCGTTGAAGCAAGATGAAGAGTTTCTGCCTGAGTCTACCCGCCGCTGGACCCGTAAGCGCTACTGGCGCAAGCTGAACAACATAGCCCAGGAGCTGTTGTCGTGTCGTGAAGACGGCATTCCCGACTTGATAGCCCTCTGCGAAGTCGAGAACGATGCCGTCATGCAAGACCTGACAAAGCGCTCGCTGTTGCGCAATGCTGGCTATGAGTACCTGATGACAGAGTCGCCCGACCAGCGCGGCATAGACGTGGCGCTGCTCTATTCGCCTTTCGCGTTCCGCCCCATCAGCCACTACTCCCTTCGTGTGCCGCTTGTCGGCGATATGCGCCCCACACGCGACATTCTCTATGTCTGCGGCCAGTTGCAGTCTGGCGACACGTTACATGTCTTTGTTGTTCATGCGCCCAGTCGTTACGGCGGCGAACACCGCAGCCGGCCATTCCGCAAGTCGGCGGCTGACCGCCTCTGCCTCTCGCTCGACTCCATCCGTGCCGTTGCCCCTGATGCCCATATCCTTGTTACGGGCGATTTCAACGACTTTACCGACAGCCCCTCCCTGCAACAGCTCTATCAGCATCAGCTGCACAACCTGACCAGTGAGGCAACTGGGCAGAACGGCGTGCGGGGCACTTATCGCTTTCAAGGCGAGTGGGATAGCCTTGACCATGTGTTGGCCAGCCCGTCAATGCAGAGTAAGATGGAGCAGGCTTTCATTCACTCCCCCCTCTTCTTGCTTGAGGAAGATGAGCGCTACGGCGGCTACATCCCCCGCTGCACCTACAACGGCATGCGCTATCAGGCCGCTGGCTACAGCGACCATCTCCCGCTCGTTGTCCGCTTCCGGCTGGACTAAGGTTGGCGGGTCAAGTCATATACCTCTTCATCATCTCGTTGGCGTGCCACCTCATTTCCTGTCTGACATAGTCAGGGCTTAGCACTTCCACCTCGCTGCCCATTGACAACAGCTCCTGTATGAAGTCGTAGGTGGGCGCTACCCGCATCTCAAACACCGAGTATTGGTCGTGTTGCTCTGTCTCCTGTTGTGTCCAGTGCAGGGGGAGCGAGCGCAGGTATTCACGGCGGTGATTTGTATCATAGACCTTCAGACGGATATTCTCTACATCATAGTCTTCCTTGTCAACAATGATTCCAAACGCCTCTCTGAAATATGCCTCAGCTGAGAAGTCAACTGGCATTTTGAACGCCCTTTCCGTAGTCTCGATGCGCTCTATGCGGTCAAGTGGATAGCGGTGCAGGCTGTTCTGTATAGTCTGGCTTGCTGATTCCTCGCCATCTGACTTCTTTTCTGTCGGCCCTATGACATACCAGCGCCGTTTGAACACCCTGACCAGCCACGGCTGTAACAGCACCTCGCGCGGCTCTGGGTCAAAGAAATCCTGAAACCAGATGCGCAGTACGCGGTTTTCGCGCATGGCCTCCAGCACTTGCAGCAGATAGCGGTTACCCGATGGAATCTCCTCATAGACCACCCGCTCCGTCAGCCCCTGGCAGTCTTGCAGCAGGGTGTTCACGGCAAACGCACTGATTAGCCACTCCTTGACACGGTCTTTCTGAATCCAGTCGCGCTGCATAATCCTGTAGCGGTAGTTGTCGCGGGCGTTACAGGAGATGATGATGCCAAAGGCCGTTTCGATGGCGCGGATGCAGTCGGCAAAAGTCCGTTTGCGCAACGGAGTTTGCAGGCTGTTCTGCGAACTGCGTTCCCACCGCTCCTCAAACTCCTTGTAGGTTACACCCTCTGGATGGCTGTATAGTTCCGAGAGAATCCAGATTTGGCGTTGTAAGTAGTCCTTCATCAGAATGTCAGGTTAATACGATTCTTCATTCTTGGAGAAACCGCTTTATCGCTTCATTCCAGTAGTCTGTTGAGAAACCAGTTGAAGGATGGTATATCTCAAGCAATTTCACAGGTGAGCCATCTCTAAGCAGATATTCCCATCTGCGCACTTCCGACCCATCATTCATTTTAATCGCAGGGAGTTCCTGTCCGCAATCAGGCATATTCTCGTAAAGGCGCTTACCCCAAACAATGATGTGAGTAGGTCGAACTTGTTCAAGTACCTCAAAGAAAGCATCTTCAGAATTTTTGAAATCTTCCGCAGTGGGCGAAACCCTGGCTCCAGTCATCGGCGTTTGCACATAGTTGTAAAACGCAATCCTGTTCCACCATTCCCTTTTGCCTTCCGTGTCAAGTTGTTCTCCGGCAAGCGCATTGATGAATTTGGCGTATGTGTTCTTATACGCCTCATGCCAACTCTTTGGGTCGAAAAGGTC
>JAFLSH010000079.1:0-9322 GCA_022511055.1 Prevotella sp.
TTATCGGCCTGCTATTGGCAACGGTTTCAGCAGGCTATGCTCAGGAACTGAACGAAAGCCTCAGCCTGCGGGTTGTGTATGAGGCGAAAGTGCGGGAATGCCTCGAAAAGCCTCATAGGCTTGGTGATTATTCGCTGGATTTGTGGGGTGACGGGGCTTCGGTGTTCTATATGTCGAGAGACCCAGAGCTTGAAGCATTCCAGAATAAAGATAAAAGCGCAAGCGCTGCATTCGGTATCGATCTTGAGAGCATGCACCCCATTGAGCGCTGTGGTGAGAGCAGTTTTATTGTTCAGAAAAACTGCCCCAAGCCTGATACGCTCATGTTACTGTACCAAGGTGTTACTCATACGTTCTATAATTACGAACCCATCCCTGCCCAGGACTGGCAGCCAGAGGAGGGCGACACGCTGATAGCTGACTATGCGTGTCAGAAAGCCCGGTGCGACTTCCGCGGCAGGCAGTGGACTGTCTGGTACACACTCGACATACCCTACAGCAATGGGCCGTGGAAGTTAGGCGGACTACCGGGGCTCATACTGAAGGCTGACGATGCGGCCGGCGACTTCTCGTTTACTTGTGTCAGCATCAGCACCGCCAAGGAGAAAGTGGTGTTGCCCGTCATCAGAGAAAGTATCGGCAATCATTTGATAACAGAGGAAATATCAGCCCCTAAAGACTTGCAGCGCGCAGTGAAAGAACACTTGGAAACCGTGTTGAGGACAAATGAGATACCGCGACTTAGGCGAGACCAAACAGATGAGGAAAGGGCAGCCGTCTGGGCAAAGATTAGAAGCCAGAAACGTACCGCCTGCCTCATTGAAGACTTCGATGCGCCGAAAGACAGCGCTCCCAAGAAAAAGGGCAGAAACTGACGGAGGAAATAAGAAAGTGTTAATCGTATGAAAGCACAAATCATCGGCCTGCTATTGGCCACGGTGTCAGCGGGCTACGCACAGGAAGTGAACGACAGCCTCAGCCTGAAGGTTGTGTATGATGCGAAAATAAAGAAATGCAACCAACTACCTCACAGCGCTGCGAAGTTTTCACTGGACCTATGGGGCGATGAGGCTTCGCTGTTCTATATGTCGGAAAACCCCGAAATTGCGATACGTAAGCAGAAATTTGCAGAGCATACAGGAAGGCAGTTCCCTGAGTTAAAGGCTGCGGCTACCCATCCGCTTGAAGATGGCTGTGCTTGGAGCAGCTATGTGGTACAAAAGAACAATCCCAAGCCCGATACGCTGAAGTCGTGGTATTGTTTCGGCAGCAATACGCTGTATTACTACGAGCCCATCCCTGCCCAGGACTGGCAGCCGGAAGATGGCGACACGCTGATAGCCGACTATGCGTGCCAGAAAGCCCGGTGCGACTTCCGTGGCAGGCAGTGGACTGTCTGGTACACGCTCGACATACCCTACAGCAACGGGCCGTGGAAGTTAGGCGGGCTGCCGGGGCTCATACTGAAGGCCGACGATGCGGCCGGCGACTTCTCGTTCACCTGCATCAGCATCAGCACCGCCAAGGAGAAAGTGGTGCTGCCCTTGCCTTACCGTGACAAGCTCCCGTTTCAAGAAATCAAGGAGGTAACCCCTGATGCCATGCAACGTGAATTGAAGACCCACTTGGCAAATATAGTAACGATTGAGGAATCCATGCAATTCATATTCAGCGAATCAAACCTTCCCAGTCGTGAAGAAATAGATGCTATGCATGCAAAACTTGATAGCGAGAGGCGCAAGCGCACCGCCTGTCTCATTGAAGACTTCGGTACGCCGAAAGACGAATCAAAGAAGAAGAAAAAATAGAAATGAGACGGTGGTTGGCTTTTAACGTGCTGATGCTGGTGGCCTTAGTCGCATGGGGGCAGAGTGTCACCGGGCGTGTGACTGATGCGAATGGTCAGCCGCTGGTGGGCGCATCGGTCATGCTGCAAGGCGAGGGCGGCAAGACACTCACCTTCGGCAAGACCGACAAGGAGGGGCGCTTCAGCCTGAAAACGCCTGAGGGCAAGCAGGCGCAGGCCGTGATGTTCAACATGTTAGGCTACGAGCGGCAGACGGTGCAGGTAGCCAAGCTCGCAGAGACGGTAGTGCTGAAGGAGAAGGTGACGGAAATCAAGGAGGTGACCGTGCAGTCAGAGAAGATACAGGAGCGGGGCGACACGCTGATTTACTCCGTGGCGGGCTTCCGCGAGAAACAGGACCGCACGATAGCCGACGTCATCGGCCGCATGCCGGGCATGCAGGTGCAAGAGAGCGGGCAGATTACCTTCAACGGCCAGCCCATCAACCGCTTCTACGTTGAGGGCATGGACCTGGTAGGCTCGAAATACACGCAGGTCAGCGAGGCGCTGAATGCCGACAACGTGAAGAGCGTGGAGGTCTACCGCCGCCACCAGCCCGTCAAGGCGCTCCGCAAGATAGAGTTCAGCGAGCAGGCCGCCCTGAACATTGTGCTGAAAGACGAGGCGAAGAACGTGTGGAACGGCGCGGTGGAGGCGGAGACGGGCCTGACGCTGCAAGGCAGCACCGACTGGCTGCGCAGCCTGAAGCTGACGGAGATGCTGTTCGCAAAGAAGCGGCAGAGCGTGTCCATGTATCGCCACGACAACACGGGCCAGGATGTCAGTCGCGAAATTGGCGACCACTTCCTGGAGGGCAAGTGGCGCAACGGGGGCGGCGGCATGGTGGGCGGCTTCATGCCGAGCGGCGGGCGCATGCTCGACGGCAAGCGATACTCAGGGCTGTTCAACAACAGCCACCTGCTGGCCACCAACTGGCTGTTCAAGACCAAAAGTGATGACGACCTCAGGCTGCAGCTGTCGGCACTGCTCGACAAGAGCGAACAGGAGCATTTCAGCGAGACCAGCTACACCACGCTGGCCGATACGGCCAACACCACGATGACCCAGCGCAACCTGCAGACGGGCTACCGCAGCGAGTATCGCGGCGAGCTGCTCTACAAACGCAATGAGGAGAAATACTACTTAGGCAACACGCTCACGGGCTACATAGACTTCAACCGCAGCGAGGCTACGACACAGCTCAACGGCCGCGAGACCCGGCAGAACACCAAGGCACGCAAGCGCTATGCGACCGACAACTTCAAGCTGGTGCGGCAGCTGGCGGACAGGCAGTCCGTGACGGTGAACGCCGACCTGAACTACACCTACCTGCCATCGGAGATGCAGCTGCTGACGGGCGGCGCCCAGCAGCTGAACAACACGCAGCTGAACGGCAGCCTGGAGGCTCGCTACGGCCACGAACTGGGAGCCTTCAGGGTCGACTATGTCGGCGGTGCCACGCTGTCGAGCGACAAGATGGACATCAGCAACCGCGACACACTGATGAGCGACCGATACGTTGACGGCCGCCTGTTCATTCAGCCCACCCTGAACGTTGGCTCGGTACTTGACAAGTTCTATGCTCAGGCCAATGTCCGCCTGGAGATGGCCCATGTGGAGCTGTCGGGCAACAAGGCCAGCGAATTATTGGCGATTCCATCGATAAATCTGACCTATCAGCTGACGAAGAAGACACGCTGGAGCAGCAGCTACAACTACCGTCAGCAGCTGAGCGGCTCGCTGGCAAACAGCAGCACGATAGTCAACCTCAACTACAACAACGTGAGCGCCGGCACCGGCCAGTTGCAGCACAGCCACGGGCACGGCCTGAGTACCAACCTGAGCTATACCGACGCGCTACGCCGCATATCGGGCAGCATCAGCGGCAGCTATGCACAGGAAGTGCAGCCACAGCTTTTCCGCGAGGAGCTGCTGGGCGACATTCACAGCCAGACGGCCACAGAGGTCGAGAACACCTCGAACAGCTACACCCTCCGCGGCACCGTCAGCAAGAGCTTCCGCTGGGCCAGGCTGAGCATCAGCCTGAGCGGCAACTACAGCTGGCTGGACTATGAGGTGCTGGTGGGCGACAGCAAGGTGCCTACAGGCTCGCAGAGCGGCGGCCTGTCGGCGCGCGTGAGCATGAGCCCGCTAAAGAACGTCTCGCTGGAGTATCAGCCCGCCCTGAGCTATCACCACCAGGACCACCACGCGGGAATGACCAGCCGCGCGCTGGCATCGACCATTGATGCCACCCACCGCATGAAACTCTACTGGATGCCGGGCAACTGGCGACTGACGTGGGTGGGCGAGTACTATCGGATGAAGGACAGCCAGCTGAAGTCGAACTTCTTCTCTGACGTCTCGCTGGCCTATCGCACCAAGACCTACGAGGCTGGCTTCTACCTCTACAACATCTTCGGACAGGAGCGGCAGGAACGGCGCTATATCAGCCAGACCAGCCAGCAGTACACGTGGACCAGACTGCGCCCGAGGGAGTTTCTGGTCAAGGCGGCGTTCAACTTTTAGATTTTTTATGGAAACTGACACGCGGAATATGAAAGAATCTTCGTAAATTTGCACCTGCGAAAGATGACAGACGAAGATTTCGATATCCGCGAAGAGCGTTACGGCAATGCCGAGAAGGACTTTGAGAACGCACTCAGGCCGCTAAGTTTCAGTGACTTCAGCGGCCAGAAGAAGATTGTGGAAAACCTGCAGGTGTTCGTGGAGGCCGCCAAGTACCGCGGCGAGCCGCTCGACCACACGTTGCTGCACGGCCCGCCCGGACTGGGAAAGACCACGCTGTCGAACATCATTGCCAACGAGCTGGGCGTAGGCTTCAAGATTACCAGCGGCCCCGTACTCGACAAGCCCGGCGACCTGGCCGGCATACTGACTTCGCTGGAGAAGAACGACGTGCTTTTCATCGACGAAATCCATCGCCTGTCGCCCGTAGTCGAGGAGTATCTCTATTCGGCCATGGAGGACTATCGCATAGACATCATGATAGACAAAGGGCCTTCAGCCCGCAGCATACAGATTGACCTCAACCCCTTCACGCTGGTGGGCGCCACGACGCGCAGCGGCCTGCTGACGGCACCGCTACGCGCCCGCTTCGGCATCAACCTGCACCTGGAGTACTACGACCCGCAGACCCTGCAGCTCATCATCGAGCGCTCATCAGGCATTCTGGGCGTACCCATCACTGAGGATGCCGCCCTGGAGATAGCAGGCCGCAGCCGCGGTACGCCCCGCATAGCCAACGCCCTGCTGCGGCGGGTCAGGGACTTCGCGCAGGTCAGGGGCAACGGCAAGATTGACACCCGCATCACGAAAGTGGCACTGGAGGCGCTGAACATCGACCAGTACGGCCTTGACGAGATAGACAACAAGATTCTGCTGACCATCATCGACAAGTTCCGTGGCGGCCCTGTCGGTCTGACCACCATCGCCACCGCCATCGGCGAGGATGCCGGCACGGTGGAAGAGGTCTACGAGCCGTTCCTCATCATGGAAGGTTTCATCAAACGCACCCCCCGCGGCCGCATGGTTACTGAGCTGGCGTACAAACACTTTGGGCGGAATCCGTACAGCGGAAACATCATGGAACCCCATTTATTTGACTGAGAGGGTATAGAAAGTGTTTAGCATACTTATACAGTGCGCAGAAAAAAGCATAGTCGTTTAGTTCTACGAAACAGCGAGTGTTTTATTGTAATATTATAATAATCAACTGATTATCAGGCAAAAAGCCAAACAATTTATACACTTTTTGTTTAACTAATATTCACAACATTTTTTAGCTGAATAGGCTTTTTTTTCGTAATTTTGCCGCCGAAAAACCCCGGCAGGGGAAACAATGCGGAAAATTGTGTTCCTAAATACTTAGCAAAAAAAGGGGCATGAGATAAGCAAAATTACTCTCACTCAAAAAAAATTAAACTATGCACTTAGGAAATAAAATTAAAGACGTATTGAGCAAGCAGGGTAAACCAGTTACCTGGCTGGCCAATCAGTTAGGCTGCGAGCGCACCAATGTTTATAACATCTTTGCCAGAAAAGATATATCTACCGGACTGTTGCAGAAGATTTGCATCGTTCTTGGACACGATTTCTTCAAGGAATTGTCTGAAGAAACTTTCAGGAAAAGATAAGTAATTCGAAAAAAAGTCGTACCTTTGCCCGCAAATATGAGAACAGGCTTATTTGTAGGCACTTTTGACCCCTTTACCATTGGGCACGACTCGGTGGTAAGGCGGGTTTTGCCATTATTCGACAGGCTCATCATCGGCGTGGTGGGCGACAACGTGAACAAACCCGCCATGCGCCCCGCCGCCGAGCGCATGGCTGCCATCGCCCGGCTCTACGAGGGCGATGCGCGCGTTCTGGTGAAGCCCTACTACGGACTGGCTGTTGACTTTGCCCGGGCCGAGGGTGCCCAGTTCATTGTCAAAGGCGTACGTTCCGTGAAGGACTTCGAGTATGAGCGCGAGATGGCCGACGTAAACCGCCAGATAGCCGGCATAGAGACGCTGCTGCTCTATGCCGAGCCGCAGCTGGCCAGCATTTCCTCATCGGTAGTGCGCGAGTTGCAGCACTTCGGTGCTGATGTCTCACCCTTTATCCCCACCCCACAAGAGCCATGATTACCTATAACAGCGAGAACGTGAAAATGCCGCCCATCAGGCGGCGCGTTGTCAGCCAGTGGATTAAGGCCGTGGCCGCCACCTACCACAGACAGGTAGGCGAAATCGGCTACCTGTTTGTCGACGACGAAAAGATTCTGGAAGTAAACCGCGAGTACCTGAGCCACGACTATTATACGGACATTATTACCTTCGACTATTGCGAAGGCAGCCGCCTGAACGGCGACCTGGTCATCTCGCTCGACACCGTGCGCAGCAATGCCGAGCTGTTCGGCAGGGCTTACGACGAGGAACTCCACCGGGTGATTATCCACGGCGTGCTGCACCTCTGCGGCATCAACGACAAGGGCCCAGGCGAGCGCGAAATCATGGAAGCGGCTGAGAACCAAGCACTTCAAGTGCTTTCTTCACTATCTCAGACTCCTCGTTGAACACCGAGAAATACTCACTCATATCCCACAAGTCGCGGGCTACCAGCGCCTTCAGCTGCAGGCGCAGATAGGGGAGCGACTTCTCCAGCTCTGCCGCATCCTTCGGCTCTACGCCCTGCTTCTTTCCCTCGGCTATCAGGTCGTCTATCAGCGACTGCGGCACTTCGTAGTGCTGCTTAAACTGGTCGAACTGCTTGTAGGCTTTCTTCAGCTGCTGACGGTTATTGTCGACGTAGCGCAGATTCTGCTGGATGATGACACCCTTGGCGGCCAACTGCCGATGGAACGGCGTGTACCGCGTGGTGTCTAACGGCACGAAATAGTCGGGCATGATGCCACCGCCACCGTAGACCGTTCTGTGCTGCTTCAGGGTCTCGAACTTCAGCGAGTCAGCAAAGTGGATGCTGTCTTGGTTGGTCAGCTCGCCGTTCCTGAGCCTGTTCACAACATCCATGGCATAGTCCTTCTGCTTACCCTTCTCGTAGGGTTTCTGGATGCAGCGGCCGCTGGGTGTGTAGTAGTGGGCAATGGTCAGCCGAATCATCGACCCGTCTGGCAGGTCTATCGGCCTTTGCACCAGCCCCTTGCCAAACGTGCGGCGACCCACCACCAGCCCGCGGTCCTGGTCTTGTATGGCTCCCGTGACGATTTCCGCCGCCGAGGCCGTGTACTCATCTACCAGCACGACCACCTTGCTCTTCATCAGTCTGCCTTCGCCCCGTGCGCGATACTCCTGCCGCGGTGTCCGCCGGCCTTCGGTGTAGACGATGAGGTCGCCCTTCTCCAAGAACTCCTCGGCTATGTTGACTGCGGCCTGCAGGTAGCCGCCGCCGTTCTCCTGGAGGTCCAGCACCAGGTCTTTCATGCCCTGCTCGCTCAGCTGGCTTACGGCCTCCACGAACTCCTTGTGCGTGGTAGCCCCGAAGTTGCCTATTCTGATGTAGCCCACGCCCGGCCTTATCATGTAGACTGCATCGACCGACTTCACTGGAATCTTGTCGCGCGTGACCGTGAACAGCAGGCGGTCTTTGATGCCCTGCCTCACCACGCCCAGTTCCACCTTCGTGCCTTTCGGCCCGCGCAGGCGGCGCATGATTTCCTCCTTTGTCATCTTCACGCCGGCGATGGCCGTGTCGTTCACGCTCACGATGCGGTCGCCCGCCACGATGCCCACCTTCTCCGACGGGCCGTTGGTCACCGGCTGTATCACCATCAGCGTGTCATCTATCATGTTGAACTGCACGCCGATGCCTTCGAAGTTGCCGTTCAGCGGCTCGTTCATCTCCTTCACTTCCTTGGCGTTTGAGTACTGCGAGTGGGGGTCGAGCTTTTCCAGCATGCCCCTGATGGCATCTTCCACCAGCTTTTCCTCATCTACCTCGTCTACGTACAGGCTGGCGGTTGCCATTTCTGCCATCCCCAGCTTGCGCAGCTGCAAGTCGTTTCTCACCTGTGCCTGCGCCGAGTCTTGCATCAGCACCAGCACGCCAACAATCACTATCAGTTTCTTTATCATTGTCTTCAAGTCTGTCTGTTTATTCCATGTTCATCATTGCCTTTTCGAGCCATGCCCGCAGCCGGCGCGCGAACACGCCGGGTTGTAGCATGCAAATTTACAGAGATTTTCCGAATCCTCCAAATGTTTTCCAGAAAACTTACGGGGGGCGCAGACAGCTGCGCCCCCCGGTCGGCCGTGCCGCTTAGTCGCCCTCGCCCGTCTTGGGCTCCTTGCAGAGCCGGCTCACCTCTTCCTGTGCCTTTGAGGTCCAGCGGAACTCCACATCTGTGTTCAGCTCCTTCTTGGTGAACTCGCCGGTGGCCTGCGCCAGCAGCTTCGCCGACTTGACAGCACACTGGCTCAGCTGCGGATTCTGCGACAGCTCCTCTGCCGTGGGCACCGCGCCCAACCCGGCTATGACCTTGTTGTCCTTCTGGTTCATGGTCAGCGGATTGCCCGCTACCGAACACTTAAACACCGCCAAGTCATCTACCTTCACCGTGTTGCCTTGCAGGCACTGCTCGCGGGTGCAGGCCACGAAGTCTCGCAGAATGCCCTCGATGGTGCCCACCGAGAACGGCGTGTTGTGTTCCGCCATGTGTACGGCCATGTCATGGATGCTCATGGTCTTCTTGTACTCCACGCGGGCATAGTACTTGCCAAAGGTCTTCGACGTGCCGTTGTTGTTCTTTGCAATGTTCAGTTCAATCATAGTCTTTTTCCCTCCTGTTGTTTTTAAAAAGTTGTTGTTTTTGGTTTTGCTGATGGCAGTCATTCACGCTGTCGGGCCCGGACTTTGTGTCTGATTGCGGTGCAAAGGTACGGCTTTTTCGCCGATGATTCCCGAGAATTGCCACGGCCGGCAGAATCCTAAAAACGTAACGCGCTTGCCTGGTGG
>JAFLSH010000079.1:9422-11263 GCA_022511055.1 Prevotella sp.
TTCAGGATGGCCTGGCAGATAGTCAGACCCATGCCCGTAACCTTGATGTGGTCGTTAGTCGCCACGGCATTGAGGATGTGGTCAGCCAGCTCGGGCGGCACACCTTCGCCGGTGTCCTCTACGGCGATGCAGACACGGTCGTTCTGCTGTTCGCAGCGGATGGTGATGCTGCCGATTTCCGTGTGCGCAAAGGCGTTGTTGGCCAGCTGCTTGATAACCTTCTCCACGCACTCCACGTTGGTCTTGACCTGCACAAAGCTGGGAACGCTGGTCTCAAAAAGCATTTCCACGTTCTTGGGGCAGCTCTTCTTCAGCGTGTCCACCATCTGGCTGCATATCAGGTTGGGCGATATGGGCTCATCCATCGGCAGCGAGACCTTGCTCTCATAGAACGACAGCTCAATCATGTTGTCAACCATCTTTGTCAGCAGCTTCGAGTTGTCCTTGATGTGCTGGCTCATGGCCATGCGCTCCTCTGCCTGCAGCTGATATTCCTCATCAGTCAGCAAATCGGTCATGCCCGTGATAGGATTCAGCGGGGCGCGCAGCTCTTGCGAGATGTTGTACAGGAACTCGCGCTTCAGGTCGAGCGCCCTCTGAGCCTCCTCTTGTGCGCTCTCCGCCTCCTGGCGCGCATTCTCCAGCGACTTGTTGCTCTCGCGCAGTTTCTTCACCGTCTTCTGGCGCTTGTACAGCAGTATGGCCGAGATGATGATGATGGCGGCACTCAGTATGATGTAGAGCCTGATGCGCAGCGCGTTGTTCTCGTCTTCCAGCCGCAGGCGCTCATTCTCCAGGCGCTCGTTCTGCGACATCATGATGTATTCGGAGAAGATGTTCGACTGGTCTTCACGGTTGATGGAATCCCTTACCGCGTTTGCCTGCCTCAGATACTTATAGGCATTCGAGTCATCGCCCATCAGGTGATAGATTCTGGACTGCAGGTTGGCGCGCGACTTGACGGGCACCTGCTCGCACATCTTGAGTGCCTCTGCATAGCGCTCGTTGATAATCAGGTGCTGCACCTCGACCGTTGACTCCAGTATTCCGCCGGAAGTCTTCTGGAGCATCTCCTTCCATTCGGAGTACAGCTCGTTGAAGCGCTCACGGTCTTTCGCGGTGTAGGCATACTGGCAGAGCATGGAGTAAGCCCTGATTCTGTGCTGCGGCTGCAGGTTGGGCTCCTTCAGCACCTTCTCGCCGTATTTCCTTCCCTGCTCCATGTCATTCCGCCTGTTGGCTATGGTAATCAGCTCCAGATAGTCGGCAGCGGCACTCTCGCTGGGGAAGTATGTGTGCAGCAGCTCAACGGCATCCTTGAAGCTGTTCTCCGCGTCTATGTAGTTCTGCATGCGCAGATACACCGAGCCCTGCACGTGCATGGCCGTATATTCGCCGAAGTGGCTGTTGTGTTCGCCGGCATACAGCTTCATCTTGTTCACCACCTCCATAGCCTTCGTGCGCTGGTCATGGGTGGCCAGGTAGATGGCCTGGTTGCCCCATGCCTTGTAGAAAGTCTGTTCATCGCCCGTGGCCTCGCTTCTTTTCTTCAGCTTCTCTGTCACCTCCATGAACTTCTCCTGTTCAGGCGTGCTGAAATACTTGTACATTTCGGCCTGCAGTTCCTCTGTCTCCGGGTCGGCCCCCTGAGCCTGCACCGACAGGGTGCCAAGCAGGAAAAAAATAGCCAATAAAAACCGATTCTTCATAGCGTGCTTGTGCATTATAAAGTTTGTCTGCGATTCCATTTTTCTGTTCTCCTCTATTTCGGCTTGCAAAGTTACAAAAATTCATGAATAAGCGAGCCTATTTTTACATAAATTTTGAAATAAACTTTCTGA
>JAFLSH010000008.1 GCA_022511055.1 Prevotella sp.
CGATAAGTATCGTCTTGTATCGCTCCTTTTCGTCTTTCAAACCCTGTTCCTTCTTTTGGTCCAGATGGTACTTGTACTGGTTGTTCACCGTCGCGGCCAGCTCTTGTCGCATACCATAATCTACCGAATCGTTCATCTGTATAAACATTTCCGCATATTTGGCGGTCTGTTGAACATCTCCCATGGCATGATACACTCGATAAAGAAGTCTTGCGGTATCATGTATGTCGTATGCATCCGTCTCTGTTTCGTCATCAAGAATGCGCTGGCAATATATGATAGCAGAATCTGGTTTACCTGAAGATTCGTAATATTGGGCAAACGCCAGACAAGGGAAGGGTGAGAAATCTACTAACGGGTCGCTTTCGATGAGCGGCAGGCATTTGCTCGCTTTTTGTATGGCATCAAGTTCTGAATAGCCACACAACAGATGAATAAGATGGGGCTGATATTGGGCAAAGTCCTGAGAGCGGACTATACACGCAAAAGCCGAATCGTATGCGACCTCTGCCTTTTGGTAATTTTTTGCTGCATAATGTGCTGCTCCAAGATGCATATACGGACGGATAACATCCGTACCGATTCGCTGGCATATATCAAGTTCCCTGTAGGCCATATCCGTTGCATCCTTATAATTTTGCACCCTATAATAAAGGTAATTAAGATTAGAATAGGTGTTACGCAGCATTATGGAATCACAATTGCCATTCTCCAACGACTTGAAGAAGTACTCCAACGCCCGCGGCGTGTCCTGCAAGTCGCGGTAGACGCTGCCCGCATAGTAGTGCGCCTCCTGCTTGTCGGCCGGTGAGCCTTCTTCCTCAAAGTACGCCACTAACTTCTTGATGATGATGTCCGACGTGTGCAGGTTGTCCGCCTTGTCGTTTAGCCTGATGCGCAGCAAGTCATATTTGGCCTTGGCGTACTCGCTGCTGCTCCTGATGTCGACTTCCAGAGAGTCAAGCATGAGAAGCGCCTCCTGTGGGCGCTCATTCCCGATGGTCTTGATATGCTCCATTTGGTCAAGGACAGTCTCTCTGCCACAAGATGCCGCGGTCAGCACCACAGCTGCCAGCAGACACAGAATGAAATGCTTGCTCATGTATTCAAAACGGTTTATCTGGGTGCAAAGATAAGCAAAAAAAATGAAGCAAAAAACACTTTTTGTTTCAATGTGTTTCCGTGAAACACATTGAAACACGATTTTCTTGGCAAAACGAATACCTATGCGTAATTTTGCGCCGCAAAAAAACATTTCATGGCGGAAAAGCCAAGGGCAATATATGCAGACAACCATGCGACATCGGATTGACGAACTGGATTTTCTGAAAGGCATTTTCATCCTCCTGATGATTGCCTTTCACCTCGTCTATGTCAGCGACATGTATCCGTATGCCAAGCAGGTTGTCTACACGTTCCACATGCCGTGTTTCCTCATCATGTCAGGCTATCTGATGAACATCGGCAAACCGTGGAAAGACTTTCTGAGAACAATGCTCGGCTACGCCATTCCATATATAATCATGGAGAGTGGTTATATCGTGATGGCTGCCGTATTGCCCATACGCGAACACCTCGACGTGCTGACACTGCGCATCTTCATCGAAAAGCTGACGGTCAATCCACTTGGGCCGTACTGGTATCTGCAAACGTTGCTGGGCGGCGGCATATCCTACATGGCGGTTTTCCGTCTGATGCCGATGAAGACCAACTCGCGGCTCATCCTTCTCGGATTGATATTCCATGTACTTTCCAACGTGCTTGGCGTGATGTCGTTTGCCTGCTCGTTGTACTTCTTGGCTGGAGTGGCCTTGCGGCAGAGCGGGCTTCCCTTTACGGCCGTCTTCCAACGGTCGCCCGTGGCCATAGTGGCCTTCGCCTTGCTGGCCATACATCCGCAAAATCTGCGGATGGAGCAGTCGGGTGGTGTGCTGATGGTCTATTTGGTGGTGGTTGGCTGCCTGTCCGTCTATTCATACATTGGCGAAAAGGCGCAGCAGCTGTTGTCGTTCTTAGGTCGCAACACCATGCCGCTATTCCTGTTTTCGCCTATCTTCACTTTTCTCTGTAAGCCGTTGGTGTCCGTCTTTCAGTTTGATGCGACAGGAATGGTCTATCTTCTCGTTTCTCTCACGATATGTGTAGCAGGCAGCCTGTCCGTTGAATGGGCAATACATCGCATGGGCTTGGCGCGGTATTTCTACTTTAAGTCTATATGAGGTTTTGTGACGATATGCGGGATGCCACGGAATCCGCTCTCGTCGGCGGTGGCAGGCCGTGGTGTTGAAGACTGCGTGGCGCAAAAAGGAGGGAAAATGTACTATTTTTGTAGTAAAACATTCAAAAAAACTTAAAAAAGGGGGAAATATGCCCAACTACTATTAATAAATTTGGTCGTTCAAGCGAAAGATACTACTTTTGCAGTACTAACCCCGTAGTACATATATATTAACGACAGAAAACAATAGCGTAAAAATGAAAGAAGAATCGAAAACCAAGACACTGACGAAGGCGGAGCTTAACCTGATGAACATCATCTGGGACCGAGGGCAGGCCACCGTGAGCGACCTCGTGGAAGTGCTGCCCGACCCGAAGCCCGCCTACACGACGGTGCTGACCGTGATGCAGGTGCTGACCCGGAAGCAGGTGCTGACCTTTGAGAAGCACGGCAAGGCCAATGTCTACATCCCGCTGCTCTCGCGCCAGGAGTTCTTAGACAACTTCATGGACGAGACGCGCGACAGCTTGTTCCAAGGCTCTGCCAAGTCCTTCCTCTCGTTTTTTGCCAAGCACGAGAAAATCAGCAAGCGGGAGCTGGAGGAGATTCTGAAAGAAATGAATGACTAACCCCTATTTAGCAGCCGACAATGATGACCGAAACACTACTGTTAATGATGATGGGTAAACTGGTAGCCTCATCGGCTCTGTTGTTTACGTTCTACTGGCTCGTGTTGCGCAACAGAGCCACCTATGCGCTGGCGCGCCTGTACCTGCTGCTCATTCCCTTCGCCAGCCTGGCGATGAGCGGGCTGACCTTCGGTGTCTATCCGCCCCAGGCAGCGGACTGGGGAGTCCATATGCCTGCGGGGTCGGAAGAGGCATTGCCGAAAGAGGTGCCGACGGCCGCCGTGGTGCAATACCTGGGCGAGCTGTCTGTCGCTCCGATAGTGGTGACAGACGGCGGCCGGAGCATGACTGCCGACGACTGGTGCCGGTTGCTCATGCTGCTGTGCGGAGCGGTGTCGGTCGTTCTCATGGCCATTGCCGCCTATCACTTCATTACGCTCTATCTCATCAGCCGGCGGCTGGAGGGCGAGCCGACCCCAGAGGGCTACTGGCTTGTCCGCTCGTCGCAGGTGACGGCTCCCTGCTCGTTTGGCAAGACCATCTTCATGCCCATCGACCTCATCGGCGACAAGGAGGAGCTGATTCTGCGCCACGAGAAGGCCCACATCAGCCACGGCCACTTCGCGGACATCTGGGTGATAGAGCTGACGACCCGCCTGCTGTGGTTTAATCCCTTCCTGTGGCTCGCACGGCGTGAGCTGCGCAACGTTCACGAGTTCGAGGCCGACCACGACGTGTTGGAGGGTGGTGCCGACGTGGCCGTCTACCAGACGGTGCTGTTGGCGCAGGCCGTCGACAGCGGCAGCTCCTATGCCAACGGCTTCAGCCACTCGTTCATTCGCCGCCGCTTCATTGAGATGAAGCACTCCAAGGCGGGCACGCTCGGCCGTCTGAGCAAGGTGGGCATGGGGGCGTGGCTGGTGCTGCTGTTCTGCGGCTTCACGTTCACAGAGAGAAAGGCCGACTGGCCAGTGACGGAAGGCGCGGTGGAGACTAAGGCCGCCACCGAAAGAACGAGGCGGCTCTCCGTGTCTGAAACCGTGGCGGTGACCAAGGTCGAAGGAGAACCCAATTTCTGGCTCAACGTCAAGGTGACACAGGGCATCAACGACTCTGGCTACCTCATCAAGCTCTACAACCAAGACCTGACCCGGAAGAGCCTGCTGGCCGACATTCCGACCCGTGACAAGCGCACCTCGTTCACCACCACGCTGGGCGAGCCCTGCATGGGCGAGGTGAGAGCCACCTTCCCCGACGGCTCCATCTGTACGCGCGGCATGTACTTTCCATTCGTTCCCGGCGAGCGCGCCGAGCTGCGGGTGATGAACGGATTCTTTCACCTGACGGGCTCGAAGTTCTACAGGGAGTGGGGAGCTGCCGAGGAACTGGTGGAAAACGCCCGCAGATATGAGAAATGGGCAGAGACCGAGGCGCTGTTAGTAGACTACCTGAAGAAGCATGCCTACGAAGAGGGCTGCGTGATGTACTATCTTGACGAGAGTGTCTTGCCCGTGAGTACCATCAGGGCGCTCATACCTGACAGCATGCTGAAGGGTCGTTTCAAAAACCTCTTGGCTTTTTACTTGGGATAAAGCAGTTAGTGAAAAGAAAATTGAATGTTTGGCTGGCAGTGAAAGCGTTCACGCCAGAAGTTACTTAGGTAAGAAAGTTCCCGAGAAACAGACTTGAGGTTATCGCCCTCGGCAGACGCTCTTTTGAGCCCTGCCGAGGGATTTTTCTTCGTTATGCGGCTCAGCGCTTGTGCTGTTCGATGATAGCTTCTCGCATTTTCTTTTGTAGGTTGCTGGCAAAGATGAAATCGGTGAGCCGCTGGTTGTTGGACTCCATGATTTCGCTGCTGTGGCCCTGCCACTCCTTGCGCCCTTCGTAGATGTAGAGAATGTTCTCGCCGATGCCCATGACGGAGTTCATGTCGTGGGTGTTGATGATGGTGGTTATGTTGAAGTCCTGGGTGATGCCGTGCAGCAGGTCGTCGATGACGAGCGAGGTCTTGGGGTCCAGCCCGGAGTTTGGCTCGTCGCAGAACAGGTACTTCGGGTTGAGGGCGATGGCGCGTGCGATGGCAACGCGCTTCTGCATGCCGCCGCTGATTTCGTCAGGGTATTTCTGTTCGGCTCCGACCAGGTTGACACGGTCCAGGCAGTCCATGGCCCGCTTCTGCCGCTCGCGCAAGTTCATGGTCGAGAACATGTCGAGCGGGAACATGACGTTCTCCAGCACGGTGAGTGAGTCGAAGAGGGCGGCCGCCTGGAATATCATGCCCATCTCGCGGCGCATCATGACCTTCTCCTTCTTTGACAGGCTCACGAAGTCGCGCCCGTCGTAGAGTATCTGTCCGCTGGTGGGCTCGAGCAGTCCGACCAGGTTTTTTATCAGCACCGTCTTGCCTGACCCGCTCTGGCCGATGATGAGGTTGGTCTTGCCGTCTTCGAACACGGTGCTGATGTCTTTCAGCACCTCCTTAGTGCCGATGACATGGCCGTTGGGCGAGTACTCATCGAAACTCTTGTACAGGTTTTTGACTTCTATCATGACAGTAGCTGGGTTAGGAAAACATCGGAAAACAATATCAGTACGCTCGACGAGACCACGGCATCGGTTGACGCCTTGCCCACGTTGACGGAGCCGCCCTCGACGGTGTAGCCGAAGAAGGCGGGCACGCTGGAGATGATGAATGCGAAGAACTGGCTCTTGATGATGCTCATCCAGAGGAACCAGGGCGCAAAGTCGTGCTGCAGGCCGGCCGTCAGGTCGTCGGGCGGCATGATGTGGCCTATGAAGGCCGTGGCATAAGCCCCGACGATGCCCATGGCGCTGGAGAAGATGACCAGGAAGGGCATGATGGTGAGCAGGCCGAGAATCTTGGGCAGAATCAGATAGCTGGCAGAGTTGACACCCATGATTTCGAGTGCATCAATCTGCTGGGTGACGCGCATCGTGCCTAACTCGGAGGCAATGTTCGACCCCACCTTTCCGGCGAGGATGAGGCACATGATGCTGCTGGAGAACTCGAGCAGCATGATTTCGCGGGTGGTGTAGCCGGCCACCCAGCGGGGCATCCACGGGCTCTCGATGTTCATCTTCATCTGAATGCAGATAACGGCACCGATGAAGAACGAGATGAGCAGCACGATGCCGATGGAGTTGACACCTAACTGGGCCATCTCCTTGACATACTGCTTCCAGAACATCCGTAGCCGTTCCGGCACGGAGAAGGTGCGCCCCATCAGCATGAGGTAGCGACCAAAGGTGGTCAGCCATTTTTGTATAAGCATGTTCTGTGTCTGATTTTTGGTGTGCAAAGTTACGAAATAATGCTGACATAAATGCCAATTTTGGGAGAATTAACGCACACAAAGGCCGTAAGTGCCCGTGAATTGGCAAATTTAGCCCGTTCCGATAAGAAAAACAAAGGAATTCGTTTTGTTTTGCTCCTGATTTTTCGTAACTTTGCAGCCAATTATGGAAGAAAACATTGTTTTACGCGCAGAGGGGCTCGTCAAACGCTACGGCAAGCGCACCGTGGTAAACGACGTGAGCTTCAACGTGAGGCAGGGAGAGATTGTGGGGCTGCTGGGGCCTAACGGAGCAGGTAAGACTACCTCGTTCTATATGACCACGGGGCTGATTGTGCCCAATGAAGGCCATATCTTCTTGGGCGAGGAAGAGGTGACCAAGTATCCCGTCTACCGCCGCGCCCGTGCGGGCATCGGCTATCTGGCGCAGGAGGCATCCGTGTTCCGTAAGATGAGTGTCGAGGACAACATCCTGTCGGTGCTGGAGATGACGGGTAAGCCGCGCGACTACCAGTTGCAGAAGCTGGAGGAGCTTATCAGCGAGTTCCGTCTGGGCAAGGTGCGCCGGAACAAGGGCGACCAGCTGTCGGGCGGCGAGCGCCGGCGCTGCGAGATAGCCCGCTGTCTGGCTATCGAGCCGAAGTTCATCATGCTCGACGAGCCTTTCGCGGGTGTCGACCCGATAGCCGTGGAGGACATACAGTTCATTGTCTGGAAGCTGAAAGACCGCAATATCGGCATTCTGATTACCGACCACAACGTGGAAGATACGCTCTGCATCACCGACCGCGCCTATCTGCTGTTCGAGGGGCGCATATTGTTCCACGGCACGCCCGAAGAGCTGGCGGCCAACAAGGTGGTGCGCCAGAATTACCTGACGGAATCGTTTGTCTTGCGGCAGAAAGACTTCTCGGCTTTAGAGGAGGCACGCAGGCAAGAAGAGGCCGAATAGGTTAAAAAAACAAATTTTTAGCCATTATATGTGGCTTTTTGAGAAATTATAAGTAATTTTGCACCCCAATTTAACATTGTAATCATATAAATTAAGGTATAATCAAGAGATGAACATTTCGTTTGAAAACGCTGACAAGGTGAATGGCCTGATGACCATTACCGTTGAAAAGGCAGACTATCAGGAACAGGTCGAAAAGACACTGAAGAACTATCGTAAGAAGGCGAACTTCCCCGGATTCCGCCCGGGCATGGTGCCCATGGGCATGATTAAGAAGCAGTTCGAGCCGCAGGTGAAGGTCGAAGAGATTAACCGCCTGCTGGGTGAGAAGCTGACGGGATATATCCGTGAGAATAATATCCAGATGTTAGGCGAGCCGCTGCCCAGCGAGAAGCAGGAGCCGCAGGACTTGGCAACTGACGGGCCGTTCACGTTTGTCTTCGACATTGCCGTGGCTCCCGAGATGAAGGTGGAGCTGACCGGCAAGGACAAAATCACATATTATAATATCGCCGTTGACGACAAACTCATTGACGACCAGGTGCAGATGTACGCCTCGCAGGCCGGTGAGTTCGTGAAGGGCGAGGTGTTCGGCGGCAACGACACCCTGACAGGTGACCTGCGCCAGCTCGACGACAAGGGCAACACGCTGGAAGGCGGTATTACGACTGACAGTGCCATGATTATGCCCGCCTACATTAAGGAGGAGGCTCAGCGCAAGCTCTTCGACGGTTGCAAGCCGGGCGACATCATCACGTTCAATCCCAAAAAGGCTTATCCCGACAACGATGCCGAGATTGCAGCCATGCTGAAGGTTGACAAAGAGCAGGTGAAAGACCTGACCAGCGACTTCAGCTATCAGGTGACGGAAATCCGCCACTTTGAGCCCGCCAAGGTCGACCAGGCTCTGTTCGACAAGGTGTTTGGCGAGGGTAACGTGAAGGACGAGGCTGACTTCCGCCAGAAAATCAGCGACCAGGTGAAGCCGCAGCTGGCACAGAACAGCGACTACAAGTTCCTGATAGACCTGCGCAAGTACATGGAAGACAAAGTGGGTGAGGTGGTGTTCCCCGAAGCCCTGCTGAAGCGTGTCATGTTGCAGAATAACAAGGACAAGGGTGCCGACTACGTGGAGAAGAACTTTGAAGGTAGCATCCGCGAACTGAAGTGGCATCTCATCAAGGAGCAGATTGTCAGCAGCAACAACATTAAGATTGAGGATGCTGACGTGAAGGCTGTTGCCAAGGAGGCCATCCGCCAGCAGTTTGCACAGTATGGCATGGGTAATGTGCCCGAAGACGTGATTGACAACTACGCCGACGAGCAGCTGAAGAAGCG
Source organism: Prevotella sp. (assembly GCA_022511055.1). Classification (GTDB taxonomy): domain Bacteria; phylum Bacteroidota; class Bacteroidia; order Bacteroidales; family Bacteroidaceae; genus Prevotella. The sequence continues at coordinate 8,455 of JAFLSH010000008.1, forward strand.
CGAAAACATTGACAACTTTGTAGACCGCGCCGTAGACCTGAAGCTGGTAGAGGTGGCGAAAGGTATCGTTAAACTGACTGAAAAAAGCCTTTCTTTGCAGGAATTTAACAAGCTGATGCAAGAAAAATAGTTAATTTCCCAAAAATAACCCTAAGTTGTTGAGGTTATCGACTTTTTTTTATTATCTTTGTGTCTACATTTGATAATAGAGGGTCGACAACCTCAACTCTCTTTTTCTGCTAACAATTATAAAAAATATAAAAAAGGAAACAGATATGAACGATTTTAGAAAATATGCCACAAGGCATTTGGGCATGGATGGGCTGGCTTTAGACGACGTGATGAAAGCACAGGCGCAGTATTTAAACCCCTATATTCTGGAAGAGCGTCAGCTTAACGTGACACAGATGGACGTTTTCTCGCGCTTGATGATGGACCGCATCATCTTCCTCGGAACGCAGATTGACGACTATACGGCCAACACCTTGCAGGCTCAGTTGCTCTATCTGGACTCGGTAGATTCAGGTAAGGATATTAGCATCTATATCAATTCGCCTGGTGGCAGCGTGACCGCCGGACTGGGCATCTATGACACCATGCAGTTCATTACCAGTGATGTTGCCACCATCTGTACGGGCATGGCCGCCTCGATGGCTGCCGTGCTGCTCGTTGCAGGTCAGGAGGGCAAGCGCTCGGCGCTGACCCACAGCCGTGTCATGATTCACCAGCCATTGGGCGGAGTGCAGGGTCAGGCCAGCGACATTGAGATTGAGGCCAAGGAGATTCTGAAGTTCAAGAAAGAATTGTACACCATCATTTCGGAGCATTCGCACACGCCTTACGACAAGGTGTATGCCGACTCAGACCGTAACTACTGGATGAACGCGGAGGAGGCGAAGGCTTACGGAATGATTGACCAGGTTTTAACACGTAAGAAGTAAATGAAAAAGGAATGCAGCTTCTGCGGAAGGAACGAGCGTGAGGTAAGGCTGCTCATCACGGGGCTTCACGGCTATATCTGTGAGGACTGTGCTGAGCAGGCGTACCAGATTGTGCGGCAGCAAAGCCAGACCACAGCGAAGTCGGGTGCCGCAGGCAGCTATGAGCCCAAGAACGTGCCCAAGCCGAAGGAGATAAAAGACTATCTCGACCAGTACGTTATCGGGCAAGACGAGGCAAAGCGCTTCCTGTCGGTGGCGGTCTACAATCACTATAAGCGCTTGCAGCAGACGGCATCGGACAATGGTGTGGAGATAGAGAAATCCAACATTATCATGGTTGGCTCCACGGGCACGGGTAAGACCTTGCTGGCACGCACTATTGCCAAGTTGCTGGAAGTACCCTTCACTATCGTTGATGCCACGGTGTTTACCGAGGCCGGTTATGTGGGCGAGGATGTGGAGAGTATTCTGTCGCGCTTGTTGCAGGTAGCTGACTATGACCTTGAGGCAGCTCAGCGGGGTATTGTCTTCATTGACGAGATAGACAAGATAGCCCGCAAGAGCGACAATCCGAGCATCACCCGCGACGTGAGCGGTGAGGGCGTGCAGCAGGGATTGCTCAAACTGCTGGAAGGAACTATCGTCAACGTACCGCCGAAGGGCGGCCGGAAGCATCCTGACCAGGACTATATCCATGTTGATACGCACAACATACTGTTTGTCTGCGGAGGTGCCTTTGATGGCATCGAGCAGAAGATAGCACAGCGGTTGAACACGCGCGTTGTGGGCTATAACTCGGCGCAGAATGTACGAAAAATTGATAAGAACGACTTGATGAAATATGTCATGCCGCAAGACTTGAAAGCCTTTGGGCTGATTCCAGAGATTATCGGCCGCCTGCCGGTGCTGACTTACTTGAATCCGCTCGATAGGGCGGCGTTGCAGCGTATCCTGGTTGAGCCGAAGAACTCGATTGTCAAGCAGTATGAAAAGCTCTTTGCCATGGATGGTGTCAAACTGACGTTTTCACAAGAGGCGCTCGACCTGATAGTCGACAAGGCTGTAGAATACAAGTTAGGTGCCCGTGGCTTGCGTTCCATTGTTGAGAATATCATGATGGATGCTATGTTTGAGATTCCCTCGAAAAAGGTTAAGAAATTTGAAGTGACCCTTGCTTATGCCCAAGAACAGTTGGACAAGTCAAGGATACAGCAGAGTGCTTAACATGTCGGGCGGAAATAATTGAAAGAAGGAATTTATGACTGAGAAAGTAAACCTGACCGAAGCCCTGAAAAAATATTTCGGCTTCGACACGTTCAAAGGAGACCAGGAGGCCATTGTCCGCAACATGCTCGATGGCAAGGATTCTTTTGTATTGATGCCCACGGGCGGGGGGAAGTCGCTGTGCTACCAGCTGCCCTCACTGCTGATGGAGGGAACGGCCATAGTGATTTCACCCCTGATTGCACTGATGAAGAATCAGGTGGATGTCATCTCAAACTTGAGTGAGCATGAGGGTACGGCACACTACCTGAACTCATCGCTCAACAAATCAGCCATTGACCAGGTGAAGGCCGACATCAAGGCAGGTCTTACCAAGTTGCTCTATGTGGCTCCAGAGTCGCTGACGAAGGAGGACAACGTAGAGTTCCTGAAATCAGTCAAAATTTCGTTCTATGCTGTCGATGAGGCGCATTGCATCTCGGAATGGGGACACGACTTTAGGCCGGAATATCGGCGTATTCGCCCGATAGTCAATGAGATAGGCAGGGCGCCTATCATTGCGCTGACGGCTACTGCCACTGACAAGGTGCGCACGGACATCAAGAAGAACTTGGGAATACCTGATGCCGCAGAGTTCAAAAGCTCGTTCAACCGACCGAATCTTTATTACGAGGTGCGGCCGAAGACAAAGGACATTGACAAGGATATTATCAAGTTCATCAAGCAGCACCCCGGCAAGAGCGGTATCATCTATTGTCTTTCGCGAAAGAAGGTAGAGGAGCTGGCCGAGATTCTGAGAGCCAACGACATTAAGGCGCTGGCTTACCATGCAGGGTTGGACTCGCCCACAAGAACTCAGACGCAAGATGACTTTATCATGCAGAAAATAGATGTGATAGTGGCAACTATAGCCTTTGGCATGGGCATTGACAAGCCTGACGTGCGCTTTGTTATCCACTATGACATTCCCAAGTCGCTGGAGGGTTATTATCAGGAGACGGGGCGTGCCGGCCGAGACGGGCGCGAGGGCATCTGTCTGGCGTTCTACAGCTACAAGGACTTGGACAAGCTGAAGAAGTTCATGGAAGGAAAGCCCGTGGCCGAGCAGGACATTGGCAACCAACTGTTGCAGGAGACGGCGGCCTATGCTGAGACCAGTGTCTGCCGGCGAAAGATGCTGTTGCACTATTTTGGCGAGGTCTATAAGCCGGACAACTGCAATAACTGCGACAACTGCCTGCATCCGAACACGAAAATTGAGGCGCAGCAGCAGCTGGCGCTGACCTTGGATGTGATTTTAGCGCTGAAAGAGAATTTCCGTACAGACTATGTCGTTGACTTCATTATGGGAAAGGAGACGGAGGAAATCATAGCCCATAAGCACCAGAATCACGAACTGTTTGGCACGGGCGAGGATGACGATGAGAAAATCTGGAATCCCGTGATACATCATGCGCTTATTGCAGGCTATCTGAAAAAGGATGTCGACAACTACGGACTGCTGAAGCTGACAGCTGCCGGCAAGAAGTATCTGAAGTCGCCAAAGTCGTTCATGATTGTCAAGAACCGCGAATACAACGATGATATTGACCTGTACGATGAGCATGATGGCGGAACGAGTGCCATCGACTTGACACTCAGTGCCATGCTGCTGGACTTGCGCCGCGATGTGGCAAACAAGATGGGGCGCCCGCCCTATGTCATCTTCCAGGATGTCAGCATAGAGCAGATGGCTACCGAATATCCTGTGACACTTGAGGAGCTGAAGAATATACAGGGTGTGGGTGAAGGTAAGCTGAAGCAGCCTTACACCAAGCGCTTCATTGACCTTATCAAGCGTTATTGTGACGAGCATGAAATTGAACGCCAGACCGATGTGCGTGTGCGCACGGTAGCCAAGAAATCTCTGCTGAAGGTGACTATCATTCAGAAAATTGACCGGCAGATAGCCCTTGACGACATTGCCACGGCGCAGAACATTGATTTTGATGAGCTGCTTGACGAGGTAGAGGCGATTGTCTATAGCGGTACGAAACTTAATATTGATTATTTCTTGGAAGAGGTGATGGATGACGACCGTGTCGATGAGATATACGACTATTTCGCGGACTCTGAAACGGACGACCTGGAGACGGCCATAAAAGAGCTGGGAGGCGACGAGGACGAAATCCGCCTGGTGCGCATCAAGTTCATCTCAGAAATGGCAAATTGAACATAAAAGTGCGGGATTAAGAGTTAAGAATTAAGAAAAAAGTTTGGCGGTTGCAAATTTCTTAATTCTTAATTCTTAATTCTTAATTAAAATGCGTATCTTTGCACGCAATATTTAAGAAAGGTATAAATTTATGGCTTCATTTATTGCAGACAAGATTGTAATGGACGGATTGACTTTTGACGATGTCCTATTGATTCCAGCCTATTCGGAAGTACTGCCAAAAACGGTAGAGTTGAAAACCCGCTTCTCGCGTAATATTTCCTTGAACGTGCCCTTCGTGACGGCCGCCATGGATACGGTGACCGAGAGCCAGATGGCTATTGCCATTGCGCGCGAAGGCGGTATCGGCGTTATTCACAAGAATATGTCTATCGAGAATCAGGCTCGCGAGGTGGCTATTGTAAAGCGTGCCGAGAACGGCATGATTTACGACCCTGTCACCATTCCCTTAGGCTCTACGGTGGCTCGGGCCCTTGATATTATGGCAGAGTACCACATTGGCGGCATTCCTGTGGTTGACGACGAGAATCGGCTGGTAGGTATTGTCACTAACCGTGACTTGCGCTTCGAGCGCCGGCTGGACCGCCCCGTAGACGAGGTGATGTCGAAGGAGAATCTGGTGACTACCCACCAGCAGACAGACTTGAAGGCTGCTGCCGACATTCTGCAAAAGAACAAGATTGAGAAACTGCCTGTGGTGGACAAGGAAAATCACCTGGTGGGTCTGATAACCTACAAGGATATCACCAAGGCCAAAGACAAGCCCATGGCATGTAAGGATGCGAAAGGCCGCTTGTGCGTAGCTGCCGGCGTGGGCGTGACGACAGACACGCTCGACCGCATGCAGGCGTTGGTTAATGCCGGCGCCGATGCCATTGTCATTGACACGGCTCATGGACATTCGAAAGGTGTGATAGAGAAATTGCGTGAAGCCAAGCTCTCGTTCCCCAACATAGACATTGTGGTGGGTAACATTGCAACGGGCGAGGCTGCCAAAATGCTGGTCGACAACGGCGCCGATGCCGTGAAGGTAGGCATTGGCCCGGGCTCTATCTGCACTACGCGTGTCGTGGCGGGTGTGGGTGTTCCGCAGCTGAGTGCCATCTATGATGTCTACAGCGCCCTGAAAGGCACGGGCGTTCCCCTTATCGCCGATGGCGGATTGCGCTATTCGGGCGACATAGTCAAGGCTCTGGCAGCTGGCGGTTCGTGTGTGATGATGGGCTCGCTTGTGGCTGGCACAGAGGAAAGCCCCGGCGATACCATTATCTACAATGGCCGTAAGTTCAAGTCCTATCGCGGCATGGGCTCGCTTGAGGCTATGGAGCATGGCTCTAAGGACCGCTATTTCCAGGCAGATACGAAAGATGTGAAGAAACTGGTGCCTGAGGGTATCGCAGGCCGTGTGCCATACAAAGGTACGGTGCAGGAGGTCATTTACCAGATGGTGGGTGGTCTGCGCTCCGGCATGGGCTACTGCGGAGCGGCTACTATCGAACATCTGCATGAGGCTAAGTTTGCCCGCATTACCAATGCCGGCGTGAGCGAAAGCCATCCGCACGACATCACCATTACAAGCGAAGCACCAAACTATTCGCGCCCCAATGACTGATATGAGGAAATTTGCATTTTTGGCGCTTTTCGCCACACTCTCGTCTATGTGTGCTGCGGCCCTGCCGCAGTCTTCTGCCGACGACCCTGTCGTGATGACGGTCAACGGGCTGCCAGTGCTTCGTTCTGAGTTTGAGTACAGTTACAACAAGAATAATTCAGAGGGAGTCATTGACAAGAAAACCATTGACGAGTATGTCGAGCTGTTTATTAACTACAAGCTCAAGGTGGCTGCTGCCCTCGATGAGAAACTCGACACGCTGACTTCGTTTAAGAATGAGTTTGCCACCTACCGCGACCAGCAGATACGGCCCGCCATGGTGACTGACGACGACTTGCTGGCCGAGGCACACAGCATATATGAGAACACTGTCAGGCAGATTGGCCCCGACGGTCTCATACAGGCGGCTCACATTCTGATTCGTGTGCCGCAGCAGGCATCGGCCGATGAGCTGGCGAATGCCAAGGTGCGCATTGACTCTATCTATACAGCCCTGAAGGCGGGAGCCGATTTCTCAGAACTGGCCACCCGCTTGTCTCAGGACCCGGGCTCTGCCCGCAATGGCGGTTTGCTGCCCTGGGCGCAGCGGGGCCAGCTGGTCAAGGAGTTCGAGACGGCGGCCTATGCCCTGAAAGACGGTGAGATGTCGCCTGTGGTGGAATCACCTTTTGGATATCACATTATTCTGATGAAGGGGCATAAAATGATGGAGCCGTTTGAATTCCACAAGGAGAATATCCTGAAGTTCATTGAACAGCGTGGCATTCGTGAGCGTATCATTGACCAGAAACTCGACAGCCTGGTCAGGCAGTCGGAAGGCGCCCAGACCCGTGACGGCATACTCGTGGCAAAGGCTGAGGAGTTGTCGGCAAAGGATGCTGATTTGAAGTACCTGATTCAAGAATACCATGACGGTCTGCTGCTCTACGAGGTCAGCAACCGTACCGTGTGGGAGAAGGCGGCCCAGGACGAGGCAGGCTTGGCACAGTATTTCAAGAAACACAAGAAGGACTATGCCTGGAACGAGCCCCGCTTCAAGGGTATGAGCTATCATGTCAAAGAGCAGGCTGATGTCAAGGCGGTGAAGGACTGCGTGAAGAAACTGCCGTTTGCCCAGTGGGCTGACGCACTGCGCAAGAGTTTCAACAACGACTCAATTATCCGTATCAGGGTCGAGAAGGGGCTTTTTAAGCAGGGCGATAACGCACTTGTCGACCGTGAAGTGTTCAAGAAGGACACTACGGTGACTGCCCTGAAGGACTATCCCATTGATGCCGTCTATGGCAAGGTGCTGAAGAAGGGGCCTGAAGACTATACTGACGTGCGCGGCCTGGTGACTGCCGACTATCAGGACATGCTCGAGCGGCAGTGGGTGGCTGAGTTGCGTAGGAAATACACTGTCAACGTAAACCAAGATGTGCTTCGCACCGTTAATAACCATTAAGCATGAAGAGATTGTATATAGCTTTGCTGGCCTGCCTGCCGCTCTTGGCGGCGGCCGCGCCTGAAGACAACGACAGCACACGCAGTGTCATTGACGAGGTAGTCTGGATTGTGGGCGATGAGGCTATCCTGAAGTCCGACATTGAGGCTGAGCGCCTGCATGCAGCCCAGGAGGGGGTGAAGTGGCCGGGCGACCCGGACTGCGTGATTCCCGAACAGATAGCCGTACAGAAACTGTTTCTCCATCAGGCTGTTATCGACAGCGTGGACCAGGATATATCTGAGGCCGAAATCTCGCAGAGCATTGAGGCGCAGATTGACCGTTGGATTGAGATGGTCGGCTCGCGCGAGAAGCTGGAGGAATACAAGAAAGAGAGTGTAGAGAAGATGCGCAACTCCCTGCGCGACGATTTCCGTAACCAGCTGATAGTCGAAAAGATGCAGCAGAAGCTCATTCGGAATGTCAAGGTCTCGCCGGCCGAGGTGCGCCGATTCTTCAAGTCAATGCCTGAAGACAGCATTCCCTTTGTGCCGACAGAGGTCGAGGTGCAGATTGTGGCGCAGACACCTCGCATAGAGATAGAGGAGATAAACCGCATTAAAGACCAGCTGCGCGAATATACAGACCGCATCAACAGGGGCGAAACCTCGTTTGCCACACTGGCGCGACTGTATTCGCAGGATGGCTCGGCGCGTAATGGCGGTGAGTTAGGATATACTGGCCGCGGCCGTTGGGTGCCTGAGTTCGCTAACGTGGCGTTTAACCTGACCGACCCGACCAAGGTGTCGAAAATCGTGGAGACGGAGTTCGGCTACCACATCATTCAGCTCATTGACAAGCGCGGCGACCGGGTCAATTGCCGCCACATCTTGCTCAAGCCAGAGGTGTCTGAGGAGGCGGTTAATGCCTGCCTTGCCAGGCTCGACTCTATCTCGGCCGACATCAAGGAGGGAAAATTCACGTTTGAGGATGCGGCCACCTATATCTCTGACGATACCGACACGCGTAGCAGTCAGGGTCTGATGGCCAACAAGCCGCAGAAGCCGCAGGCGGGCATGGGCATGAGTACCTCGAAGTTCCGCATGCAAGATTTGCCGCCAGAGATAGCCATGGCCGTTGACACCATGGAAGTAGGGCAGATTTCGCAGCCATTTAAGATGGTGAACACCAAGAACGGCCGCACGGTTTGCGTGATTGCCAAGCTGAAGAGCCGCACTGAGGGCCACCGGGCCCGTATCACTGAAGATTTCGAAGTGATGAGGGACATGGTGCTTAGCAAGCGGCGCGAGGAGACCATTCACAACTGGGTAGTCAACAAGATTAAGGATACCTATGTGCGGCTGAATGACCGCTACAAGGATTGCGATTTCGAATACCAAGGGTGGATTAAATGACAGAACGCGACTTGTCTGAACGATGGTTGGGTGGGCATAGGCTGCTGTTGGTGGTGAGCCTGTGCCTGCTTGGACTATGTGTGGCCCAGTCGGCCGGACAGAAGCGGAAGCCAGCCCAGGCGGCGAAGACCGAGGACGACCGCATCTATCTGGTGCATGCCGACGTGCTGCACTACGACCAGTGGCGCAATCGCAATGCCAATATCCTGAACGGCAACGTGCAGTTCACGCACCAGGGAGCAACGCTCTACTGCGACAGTGCTTATTTCTATGAGGCCACCAATTCCTTCGAGGCTTTCGGCCATGTCAGGATGGTGCAGGGCGACACCTTGTCACTTACCAGCGACTATGCGTTCTACGACGGCAATCTGCAAATGGCTGAGGCTCGTTACAATGTGGTACTCAAGAACCGTAATACCACGCTCTACTGCGACAGCCTGAACTTTGACCGGCTCTACGACAACGCGTACTTCTTCGAGGGAGGAAAGATGGTCGACAAGGGCACGACACTCATCTCTGACTGGGGGGAGTACAACACCAAGACGAAGTTGGCGGTTTTCAACTACGATGTGCGCATGACCGACAAGAAGTTCGTGCTGACCACCGACACGCTTTACTATGACACTAACCTGTCATTGGCCCACATTGTCAGCCCTACGGACATTATCTCCGGCAAGAGCCACATATACACGGAGCTGGGCTTCTATGACACCAAGAACGAACAGGCGCGGCTGATGAATCGCTCTGTGATGACCAACGAGGGCAAGCGGCTTGTGGGCGACAGCATTTTCCACGACAGCAAGGCGGCTCTGAGCAAAGCCTTTCGCAACGTGGTCTACACCGACACCGTTAACAAGAACATGCTGACGGGCAACTACGGCGAATATATGGACGATATTGGCTATGCCATGTTCACCGACAGCGCCTGCTCGGTCGACTACTCGCAGCGGGACTCGCTCTTCATGCATGCCGACACGTTCAAGGTCTTCACTTTCAACATTGACACTGACTCGGTCTATCGTAAGATACATGCGTATAACAAAGTGCGTGCGTATAGGATTGATGTGCAGGCGGTCTGCGACTCATTGGTCTACAATTCTGCCGACTCCTGTGCGACCATGTACCACGACCCTATTGTCTGGAACAACCGGCAGCAGCTGGTTGGCGAAGAGATACAGATATTCCTCAAGGATAGCGTTGTCGACTACGCCCATGTCATCGACCAGGCTTTCTCTATCGAGCAGCTGCCCGACACGGTGAACTACAACCAGGTCTCGTCTAACGAGATGTTTGCCTATTTCACCGACGGACACATGCGCGAGGCTCAGGCAAAGGACAATGTCTTGGTGATTTACTACCCCGAGGACTCTGCCGACAGCTCGCTCATTGGTCTGAACTACACCGAGACGACGGAGCTGCGCGCACAGATGGAGAACGGCAAGATGAAGCGCATCTGGATGCCGAAGGCTGAGGGCACGATGTACCCCATGTCTCAGATTCCGCCCGAGAAGAAGTTCCTGCCGGGTTTCGCTTGGTTTGACTATATCCGCCCTACCGACAAACATGACATTTTTGTCTGGCGAGGCAAGAAACAGGGCACGGAAATCAAGCCCGGCATACGCCGCAAGGCACCCGTTCAGAGCCTTGGGCTTGAGCAGCCCGAGCTGGAGGCTCTGCCTGCTGCTGAGCCTGATGCTGCCGCCGAGCCGGCGGCTGATTCTGTCGGCGATGCTGATGCAGACGCAGTTCCCCTTGATGAGCCAGATGCAGACGCGGCTCCCGTTACTGAGTCCGATGCGGCTTCATAAGTTCTTTGTCATTTCCTAACCCGATTATCTTTCCTGAGACTATGCCCACAGACATTATCCAACTCCTTCCAGACTCTGTTGCCAACCAGATAGCTGCGGGGGAGGTTATCCAGCGACCGGCTTCGGTCATTAAGGAACTCGTTGAGAATTCCGTGGATGCCGGTGCTACTGCCATCCATGTGCTGGTGGTCGATGCGGGGCGTACCTCTATCCAGGTTATCGACAACGGCAAGGGCATGTCTGAGACTGATGCGCGCCTGTCTTTCGAGCGCCATGCCACTTCCAAGATTCGCAAGGCCGACGACCTTTTCGCACTCCATACCATGGGCTTTCGTGGCGAGGCGCTGGCTTCTATTGCGGCCGTGGCGCAGGTAGACTTGCGCACTCGGCAGGCTGACGACGAACTGGGCACGCATCTGGCGGTGGCCGCTTCCAAGGTGGTTGCTCAGGAGACCGTTTCTTGCCCCGTAGGCAGTAACTTTAAGGTCGAGAACTTGTTTTTCAACGTTCCCGCCCGCCGCAAGTTCCTCAAGACCAATGCCACGGAGCTGACCAATATTATCACTGCTTTTAACCGTATCGTACTCGTCTATCCTGACATCAGCTTTACGCTCCACAGCAATGGCGAGGAGCTGCTCAGTCTCAAGGCAGGGTCTCTGCGGCAGCGCATCAGCGATGTCTTTGGCCGGCACATCAGCCAGGAACTGCTGCCTGTGCAGGTCGACACGCGCCTCTGCCGCATCACGGGCTTCGTGGGCAAGCCCGAGACGGCGCGCAAGAAGGGGGCGCACACCTATTTCTTTGTCAACGGCCGATACATGCGCCATGCCTATTTCCACAAGGCTGTTCTCAATGCCTACGAGCGCATGCTGCCCGAAGGCATGCAGGTGCCTTATTTCCTCTATTTCACCGTGGCTCCTGAAGATATTGATGTCAATATCCACCCGACGAAGACGGAAATCAAGTTTGAGAACGAGCAGGCCATCTGGCAGATACTCTCGGCTGCTACCAAGGATGCCATCGGGCAGTTCTGCGAGGTGCCAGCCATCGACTTCGACACCGAAGGCCGCCCGGACATTCCGATTTTCGACCCTGTCCGCGATGCAGTTCAGACACCGGCTGTCAACTATAACCCTGACTACAATCCCTTCAAGAGCGACCGCCCCGCTCCTGTCAAGACGACCGTAGAGCCGCCTTCTTTCGACTTTGCCGACCAGCCTGCCGATGCTGCCGCCCCGGTCTTGCTGGAAGACAAGTCGCCTATGCACTATCAGTACAAGGGGCGCTATATCATGACGGCCGTTAAGTCTGGTCTGATGGTGATTGACCAGCACCGCGCCGACCTCCGCATACTCTACGAGCGGTACCTTGAGCGCATCAGCCAGCGCGCCTTTACCACGCAGGGCGTACTCTTCCCGGAGACGGTCACCTTCTCAGTCGCCGAGGCGCTGCTGGTGCAGCGGCTCATGCCGCAGCTTGTCGCCATGGGCTTCGACCTCTCCGATTTGGGCGGCGGCTGTTATGCGGTGAATGGTATCCCCGCCGGCATTGATGGCGTTGACCCGGTCTCCTTGGTTACCGCGCTTGTCAGCGATGCGGTCGAGAAAGGCCAGCTCGATGGCGCAGAGCTGAATGCCGCCATGGCGCTGAGCCTGGCGCGTACTTCTGCCATAGTCTATGGGCAGAGCCTGGGAGGTGACGAGATGGAGCGCATTGTCAACGAGCTGTTTGCGTGTAGCAATGTCAACTATACGCCTGACGGCAAGCCCATCATCGCCATATTGCCCCATCGCGACATCGAGCAGCTTTTCGGCGCCATCCCCGAGTAGCCTTACTGCCGTACCCCGCCATTCCCATCAGAAATCCGCCCCGTTTTTCCAGAAAAAAGCGGCACTTTAGCCGAAAAACTCCCATACTTTTGGTCAAGAACTCCCATAGTTTCGGCCAAAACTCCCATAGTAATTTTCCTAAAGCGCCGCTTTTTGAAAATTACTCCGTGACTTTTCTGCCTAAAGTGCCGTTTTTTGAAAATCACTCTATGATTTTCCGCCTTTTCAACCTACTGCACCTACCACACCTACAAAACCTACTATACCTACCCCCAACTCTCCGTAAAGACTGCGGACAAACTCCTGAAAAATCCCCCATAGTAGCTTTACACCCCAATGCCCCTACACCCT
>JAFLSH010000080.1 GCA_022511055.1 Prevotella sp.
GCAACAGTTCTTCTTGTCGGTCGCAATGGATTTGGCACACTTTTTGCAACGATTGTGGCAGAAGTTTCAAATAAGAACAGAGAACAAATTAAAAACAAAAAAACAATAAAGCTATGCAAAAAGGTAATATTGGCGTAACGACTGAGAACATTTTTCCAGTCATCAAGAAATTCCTCTACAGTGATCACGAAATTTTCCTGCGCGAGATGGTCAGCAATGCTGTCGATGCCACGCAGAAGCTGAAAACACTGGCGCAAAAGGGCGACTTCAACGGCGAGTTGGGCGACCTGACCGTGCGTGTCAACCTCGATACAGAGAAAGGCACCATCACCATTTCCGACCATGGCATTGGCATGACTGAGGAAGAGATAGACAAGTATATCAACCAGATTGCTTTCTCTGGTGTCAGCGACTTCCTGGAAAAGTACAAGGACAATGCCAACAACATTATCGGCCATTTTGGTCTGGGTTTCTATTCCAGCTTTATGGTCAGCAAAAAAGTGGAAATTGTAACCAAGTCATACAAGCAAGATGCCAAAGCGGTGAAATGGAGCTGTGACGGCAGCCCTGCCTATGAGATAGATGATGCTCCTGACTTCAGAGCCGGCGAGGCTGAGCAGCACGGCTCAGACATTATCCTCTATATTGATGATGACTGCAAGGAGTTCCTTGACAAGAACAAGCTGGAGCAGCTGTTGCAGAAATACTGCAAGTTTATGGCCGTGCCCATTGCGTTTGGCAAGAAGACGGAATGGAAAGACGGCAAGCAGGTGGACACTGAGGAAGACAATATCATCAACGGCGTGGAGCCGCTGTGGACCAAACAGCCGTCAACCCTGAAAGACGAAGACTACAAGTCGTTCTACCGCACACTCTACCCAATGAGTGACGAGCCGCTGTTCTGGATTCACCTGAACGTAGACTATCCGTTCAACCTCACGGGCATTCTGTATTTCCCGAAAATCAAGTCGAACATTGAACTGCAACGCAATAAGATTCAGCTCTACTGCAACCAGGTGTTTGTCACCGACCAAGTGGAGGGCATTGTGCCTGAATTCCTGACTTTGCTGCACGGTGTCATTGACTCACCAGACATTCCGCTGAACGTGAGCCGCAGCTATCTGCAAAGCGACCGCGAGGTCAAGAAGATTTCCACCTACATTACCAAGAAGGTGGCCGACCGCCTGAAGGCTATCTTCGGCGAAGACCGCAAGCAGTATGAGGAGAAGTGGGATGACCTGAAGCTGTTCATCAACTACGGCATTCTGTCTGAAGAGAACTTCTATGACCGTGCCAAGGAGTTTGCGCTGATGAAAGACGTTGATGGCAAGTACTTTACCTTCGATGAGTACAAGACCCTTATCGAAGCGGCTCAGAAAGACAAAGATGACACACTGATATACCTTTATGCCACCGACAAGGAAGAGCAATACAGCTATATCAAGGCCGCTCAGGACAAGGGCTACTCGGTGTTGCTGTTAGACGGCCAATTAGACGTACCTACGATTCAGACACTGGAGCAAAAGTTCGAGAAAAGCCGCTTTACGCGCGTAGATGCCGACATTATCGACCGCTTGATTGTCAAGGGTGATGCCCCGAAGTCTGCTCTGTCAGAAGAAGAGAGTGACAATTTGTCAGCCGTGTTCAAGTCTCAGCTGCCAAAGACAGACAAGACGGAGTTCATGGTGCAGGTGGATGGCCTGGGCGCAGAAGCCCGCCCTGTCATTATCACCCAGAACGAATGGATGCGCCGCATGAAGGAGATGAGCAAGTTCCAGCAGGGCATGAACTTCTACGGCCAGATGCCAGACTCATTCAACCTGGTGCTGAACAGCGACCACCCGCTGGTGAAGCGCGTACTCGATGAGAGCAAGGCGGCTACCGCAGAGGCGCTGAAGCCCATCGAATCAGAGCTGAAGGGTCAGGAAGCCCGCTTGGCTGCCATCCGCCAGCAACAAGACAAGAAAAAGTATGATGAGCTGACACAGGAAGACAAAGACCAGAAAGCCGAGGCTGAGAAGGCCGTGCAGGAACAGAAGGACAAGAAGCAGCAAGTCATCAGCGATTACGCCAAGACCAACGATGTAGTCCACCAGCTCATCGACTTGGCGCTGCTGCAAAACGGCATGCTGAAAGGTGAAGCTCTCGACCGTTTCTTGAAGCGCTCGGTTGACCTGATTAAGTAAAACCCGAAAAACAATATCAATATTCGCCAAGTATCACTCCATACTTGGCGATATTTTTTAGTCACTATACGCTTCTTCGCCAATGGTCTCGCGACTGCCGATGGTCATCTGGCGCAAATCGTAATAGGAGCCATTGTAGATATTGAAATCCACATTGCCCTTGATGCCGGGCAGGCGGCCGGCATCCGTGTGCTGCCAGAATTTCCAGCGCCCACGATACTCCACGGAGTCAACATAGTAATGGGCAATCCAATAGGGATACTGGTCAAAAATGCTATCGTTCAGATAGCGCATCTTGAACTTGTAATAAGTATAGATGATGGGCTTTATCCGATAATGGTCTTCCACTATCTTCAGCCACTCAAGCACAGAAGCCTGAAACTCGGCATCGCTCTGCTCCTTCGGCTTGTGTTCAACATCAAGCACGGGCGGCAAATCGCCATTTTCGAGCCTTACCTGTTGAGTGAAGAAGCGGGCCTGGCTGGAAGCAGGCGAATGGACACTGTAAAAATGATAGGCACCGCGTGTAAACCCATGTTCACGGGCCTGGAAAAAGTTATCTGCAAAATTCTCATCAACCTGGGTAGAGCCTTCCGTTGCCTTAATCATGATAAAGCGGATAGGGCACTTGTTTATCATGCCATGGTCCTTCAGCTTATCCCAGTCTATGCGCCCCTGATGATGGGAGATGTCGATACCGTGTATTTCGTAGCCTTCAGGATAGGTTACATCTCCATACAAAGCGCGCCACCGAAAGCCGTAGGGGCTCACAAAGAAGTAATAGAAAAACCAGACATACGCCAAAACGACCATGGCTCCCCCCAGCTTCCACGCCCAAGAGGGAACGTGCTGAAGGAAACGCACAACAACGTTTGGGCGTTTGTGGGCCACAGGCCCACCACGCCCAGACGTTGTGTTGATGCCTTTTCGGCGAACTACCCGTTTCTTCGACATTACTTGGCCTGTTCCAGAGCAAGTGTCTTTGTCGGCTGGTCACAGACCTCTGTCGGCCCCCAATACTGGATGGGGCCAGGATAGACATAGGCCGTCTCCTTTGCCCATTGCTCACGCTGGGCGGCGAAAGTCTTGAACGGTGCCCCGTCTAACTCAACGAGCGCCTTCCTGATGACAGGCTTCATCTCGCCGTTACGGCGTTCCATGTTCATCATCATGGTGATGGGCACACCACCGGCAATCCACTCATCAGCGGGTGCAGTTGTGTTCTTGACAATGGCCATGTAGCCGGTCTTGCCGTTGGCTATCAGCTGGGCAGCGCTGGTGCCGAGTGCATAGCAGTAGTCAGCATCGAAGTTCGATGGAGCGGCGCAACGGCCTTCATAGCCAAAGAAGTGGTGCTGGGCGGCAAACTTGCCGACAAACTTGCCTTCCTTCTTCATCTTATCCATCTTCACGGCAACCATTGCCGAAAGCAGCTTCTCTGTCTCAATCAGGCTGACCTGAACGTTTCCGTGCGGGTCACGGTCAAGGGCCAGCTGGCGGGCCACATCTGCCGGCAGCGACTCGAACACAGCCAAGTTGTCAGCAGTCAGATGGCTCTTGGCAAAGCTAATCTGCTCTGCCTGGCTAAGCCCCTTGGCTTCGGGCAGAGCCAGCACATCGTTCAGCTGGGCAATGAGCTTCTTGATGGCGGGAATAAACTCAATCAGACCTTCGGGAATGATGACAGTACCGAAGTTGTTACCCTCTGCCGCACGAACAGCAACAGCGTTGGCAATATAGTCTACGATATCATCAAGGCTCATGTTCTTTGCCTCCACCTCTTCTGAAATAAGGCAGATGTTCGGCTGTGTCTGCAAAGCGCACTCCAAGGCAATGTGAGAAGCGGAACGGCCCATGACCTTGATGAAGTGCCAGTACTTACGGGCAGAATTACAGTCACGCTCAATATTGCCAATCAGCTCTGAGTAGGTCTTGCAAGCCGTGTCAAAGCCAAAGGAAGTCTCAATCTGCGAGTTCTTCAAGTCACCATCAATGGTCTTCGGGCAGCCGATGACCTGAACGCCGCAGTTCTTTGCTGCGTAGTACTCAGCCAGTACACAGGCGTTGGTGTTTGAGTCATCGCCACCGATAATCACAATGGCCTTGATGTCAAGCTCACGGATGATTTCAAGACCCTTCTCGAACTGTTCTGTCTTTTCCAGCTTGGTGCGGCCAGAGCCAATCATGTCAAAGCCGCCGGTGTTGCGATACTCATCAATGATTTCCTCGGTCAGCTCCATGTAATTGTGGTCAACCAGTCCGCCAGGGCCCAGGATAAAGCCATAAAGACGGTTTTCCGGGTTGAGCTTCTTCAGCTGGTCAAACAGACCCGTGATGACATTGTGGCCGCCAGGTGCCTGTCCGCCGGAGAGAATGATACCCACATTCATTTTTGTGGTGTTGGCTTCCGTAGCCTGCACAAACTCCACGATAGGCATGCCGTAAGTGTTGGGGAACAACTTCTTGATTTCTGCCTGGTCGGCAACGCTTTCCGTAGCGGCACCTTCCTTAATCTTCACTGCGCCCTGAAGTCCTTTCGGCAACTTGGGCTGATAGGCTGCTCTTGCTATTTGCAACGCACTCTTTTTCATAATTATTTCCTTTATAAAACTGTTAATGTTATTTTTTCGACGTGCAAAAATACGCTTTTTTGGCGAGAAACGGAAAAAAAAATGCCATTTTAATTTTTTTTGTGACGAAAATCCTTGCAATTCAAGGATATTATATGTAACTTTGCTATCTCTATTTTCAACTTTAACCATTATGGCAAACAAAAGAACACTGAAACAAACCGTCAACCAGATTTGCGAGATGCTCTTTGCCGAGTGTGTAGCTGCTTCGCTGTACGATGCTGCCAAGCATCCAGGCCACGCAGAGGACATACTGTTCTGTATCGTAAAACTCCAGAGGGATTACACCGCTCGCATCTCTCACCCTGAACCTGGCATGCCTCCAAAGCAGTACTATGCCACCCTAAAAGAGAAGTTCAGAGAGGAGGCTCACGAACTTTTGGACCAGATAACCAATCTCTGAAGTGTCATGTGGAAAAAACTCTGTGATTGGTTATTATACAAACAAATGGGATGGACTACAGAAGTGACTGAAGCCCATCCCAACAAATATATTATATGTCTGGCTCCCCACACCAGCAACTGGGATTTCCTGTTGGGGCAGCTATATGCCGGCGCGGAAGGCATCAAGAGCCACTTTCTGATGAAAAAAGAGTGGTTCTTCTGGCCGTTGGGGCCTATCTTCAGGCGCATCGGCGGCATACCTGTCTATCGCCAAAGGCACACCAGCATGACAGACGCGATGGCACTGGCAGCCAAAGAGACGGAGCAGTTCCATCTGTGCATCACCCCGGAGGGAACGCGCAACCTGAATCCCGACTGGAAGAAGGGCTTCTATTTCATTGCCCTTAAAGCCGGCATTCCCATCTTGCTCTATGGCCTTGACTACAGCCGGAAGCGCATACAATGCACCAAGACCATCATTCCCAACGGAGACGTGGAAGGCCAGATGAAAGAGATAAAGCTATATTTCAAGGACTTCAAGGGCAAACACCCTGAGAATTTCACCATTGGAGACACAGAATGAGCAACCGCCTGATACATACACTCTGGTTACTGCTCTGCCTGACACCACTGACCACGAAGGCACAGACCTGGGGCGACATTGAGTACAAGGGAGAGCCGTGGGTGCGGAACTACTCACTGCCCTACAAGATAACCAAGGGGCTCGACAACCGCCATCTCACCGTGTGGGCAAGCCACGGCCGCTACTTCGACCAGAAGAGCGGCGAGTGGAGCTGGCAGCGCCCCACCCTGTTCTGCACAAACGAGGACCTTTTCACCCAGACCATTGTCGTTCCCTACCTGATACCCATGCTCGAAAATGCCGGGGCCATAGTCTTCACGCCCCGCGAGCGAGACTGGCAGCGCCATGAGGTGATAGTCGACAACGACGACCACACCTCGCTCATCAACTACCAAGAGTCTGGCTATCGCCAACCGTGGACAGACGCCGGGCTCAAGGGTTTTGCCCAGCACAGCGGCCACTACCGCGACGGCGAGAATCCCTTTGAAGCAGGCACGGTGCGCCAGGCCGAGACCACCAGCAGCAAGTCGAAGTACAGCCTGATAAGCTACCAGCCCAACCTGCCCGAAGAAGGGCGCTACGCGGTCTATGTCAGCTATCAGACAACACCCGAGAGCGTTGACGATGCCCGCTACACCGTATGGCACAAGGGCGAGAAGACCGAATTCCGTGTCAACCAGCAGATGGGCGGCGGCACCTGGGTCTACTTAGGCACTTTCGACTTCGACAAGGGCTGCAACGAGTGGAACAGGGTTACACTGACCAACCAGAGCAGCCGCCACGGCGTGGTGACCGCCGATGCAGTCCGCTTCGGCGGCGGCATGGGCAACATTGAGCGGGGCGGCGACACCAGCGGCATGCCCCGCAGCCTCGAGGGGGCGCGCTACTACTGCCAGTGGGCAGGCATGCCCTACGAGGTCTACAGCTCAAAGGCCGGGCAGAACGACTATGCCGACGACATTAACGCCCGCTCACTGGCCGAAAACCTCTTGGCGGGCGGCTCGTGCTACCTGCCCGACCGGCCGGGCCGCAAAGTGCCGCTGGAACTGTCGGTGGCCGTTCACAGCGATGCCGGCTACCACCGCGACAAAAGCTCTGTCTACGGCGCACTGACTATCTGCACGACGGTTGGCGACAACGGAGACAGCATCTATGCCAACGGACTGCCCCGAACTATGTCGACCGAGCTGGCAGGCGACCTGTTGAGCGCTGCCAACGCAGACATTCGCTCGCGCTACGGCATTGACTGGCCCATGCGCGAGCTGCGCGACCGCAACTACTCTGAGACCCGGCTGCCTGAAGTGCCCAGCGCCATTTTCGAGACCCTGTCTCACCAGAGTTTCCCCGACATGCGCTACGGACAGGACCCCGACTTCCGCTTCACACTGGCCCGCTCCATCTACAAGACCATTCTGCGCTACGTGAGCAACGCCCACGATGACGACTGCGTTGTAGCGCCGCTGACACCCGCCCGCCTGAGGGTCGAGTTCACGGGCAAGCGGGGCGAGGCGACCCTGTCATGGGAGCCCACCAGCGACCCTCAGGAGGAGACGGCCGTAGCCAGCCACTACGTGGTCTACACGGCCACCGGCAGCAGCGGCTTCGACAACGGCACGCTGGTCTCCAGCCCCTCATACACCCTGAAGCTGGAGCCGGGCGTGCTTTACTCGTTCCGGGTCTCGGCAGTCAACAAGGGCGGGCGGAGCTTTCCCTCTGAAGTCATGACAGCCCTCTACAACCCGAAGGCCACGGCCAACATTCTCATTGTCAACGGCTTCCACAGGCTGTCAGGCCCGGCCCACATAGACAACGGTGCGGAACAGGGATTCCTGATTGACGACGACATGGGGGTCAGCTACGGCAGAACGGCCGGATGGGCAGGGCGGCAGCTCTACTTTGACACCAGCCGGATAGGCGTGTTGGACTCCACGGGGCTCGGCTTCGGGTTTACCGAAATGGCCGGCCGCTTCATAGCCGGCAATGAGTTCAACTACACCCGCACCCACGCCTCTGCCATGCAGCGGGCCGGGGTCTACAACATTGCGAGCGCCTCTGCCGATGCGCTCGCCCAGGTCAGCGCCGACCGCTACGACATGGCCGACCTGATTCTCGGGCTGGAGTGCAACGACGGGCACAGCCTGGTGCCATACAAGTCGTTCACCAAGCCCATGCAGGCATGGCTCAGCCAGTTCACTGCGCGCAGCGGGCGGCTGCTGGTCAGCGGCTCATACGTGGGCAGCGACATGATGGCCGACGACGAGCGCCATTTTCTCAGCACCACCCTCAAATGCCGCTATGCCGGGAAAGACGCGGCATGGAACGAGAGTGTCAGCGGGCTGGGAACGGTGTTCCAGTTCTTCAGGACACCCAACGAATACCATTACGCTGCGCCCCACCCCGACATCTTGCAGCCGGAGGCCGGCGCCATATCGGCCATGGCCTACGGCGACGGCTACTGTGCCGGAGTTGCCTACAAGGGCAGCGACTACGGCGTGTTCACGATGGGCTTTCCGTTTGAGTGCATCAAGGATGCCCAGACACAGGGGGCTATCATGAAGGGAATACTCAACTATCTGTTAAACAACTGAAAAAACGATGAATGATATGTTCAAAATCCAAGCCAATTCTTCCGGGACCAGAAGCATTGAGGTCAGCGCCGACCACCTGCAGACCATTGACGACTATCTGCTGTTCCGCGACCTGATTGCCTCTAACGGCTATGTCGACGAGGAGGTGCTGAACAAGCTGAAGCTGAATCTCCGCTCGCTGCTCGAGTCAGAGGCCGGCAAGGACAAGCGCCTGCTCGACCTGTGTCTTGACGTGGTCTACCACCCCAACATGAAAGCCTACGGCCTGCAACAACTGGTCTTGCTGTTCATCAACTGGAAAGAGCGCAGCGACAATGCGGAACAGCCCTGCTGAGCCTTTCCGGGCATCTGCCGCAACCGCACATATCGGAGCAAACCTACAAGCCATGACAGACTACAAGCTGACAGACTTTCTGCCGACCACCAAGAAGGAAATGGAACTCAGAGGATGGGACTACGTGGACATTATCCTGTTCTCTGCCGATGCCTATGTAGACCACCCCTCATTCGGTGCAGCTGTCATCGGGCGGGTGCTGGAGGCCGCGGGCTATCGGGTGGCCATTGTGCCGCAACCCGACTGGCACGGCGACTTCCGCGACTTCCGCAAGCTGGGCCAGCCGCGCCTGTTCTTCGGCGTTGCGCCGGGCTGCATGGACTCCATGGTCAACAAGTACACCGCCAACCGCCGCTGGCGCTCTGAGGATGCCTACAGCCCCGACGGCCGGCACGACATGCGCCCCGAGTACCCCACAATCGTCTATTCCAGGATTCTCAAGCAGCTGTTTCCGCAGGTGCCGGTCATCTTGGGGGGCATAGAAGCCTCGCTCCGCCGGGTGACCCACTACGACTACTGGCAGGACTGCCTGCGCCCCTGCATACTCTGCGACTCCGGCGCTGACATGATTGTCTACGGCATGGGCGAGAAGCCCATGGTCGAACTGGCCAACAGGCTTTCCGCCTCTCAGGGGCTTCAGCAGGCCCGCGACATTCCCCAGACGGTCTTTCTGTGCCGGCAAGACGACGTTCCGGGGGGAATCAGCCCCGAGGACATCACGCTGCACCCGCACGAGACGTGCCTGCGCGACAAGCGCGCACAGGCAGAGAACTTCCGGCACGTGGAGGAGCAGTCGAACATGCTTCACGCCAGGCGGATTCTGCAAGCGGTGGGCCAGCGCATGGTAGTAGTCAATCCCCCCTACCCCCCCATGACCACCGAGGAGCTGGATGCCTCATTCGACCTGCCGTACACCCGACTGCCACACCCCAAGTACAAGGGCAAGCGCATTCCCGCCTACGACATGATTAAGCACTCGGTCAACATTCACCGCGGCTGCTTCGGCGGCTGTGCCTTCTGCACCATCTCTGCCCATCAGGGAAAGTTCATCAGCTGCCGTTCCAAGGAAAGCATAGTCAGGGAGGTCAGGAAAATCAGCGAGCTGCCAGACTTCAAGGGCTATCTGAGCGACCTCGGCGGCCCGTCTGCCAACATGTACGGCATGCAGGGCCGCGACCAGAGCCTTTGCGCGAAGTGCCGCCGCCCCAGCTGCATTCACCCGCAGATATGCCCCAACCTTGACACTAACCACAGCCGGCTGCTCGAGGTGTACCGGGCTGTCGACAGCCTGCCGGGCATCAAGAAGAGCTTCATCGGCAGCGGCATCAGATACGACCTGCTGCTGCACAGGAGCAAAGACGAGGCAGCCAACAAGGCCGCACACGACTATATTCGCGAACTCATCACGCGCCATGTCAGCGGCCGCCTGAAGGTAGCGCCGGAACACACCAGCGACCAGGTGTTGCGGCTCATGCGCAAGCCCTCCTTCCAGCAGTTCCACGAGTTTAAGCGCATCTTCGACCGAATAAACCGGGAGGAGCATCTCAACCAGCAGATTATACCCTACTTCATATCCTCCCACCCCGGCTGCCACGAGGAAGACATGGCAGAGCTGGCCGTACAGACCAAGCAGCTGGACTTCCATCTGGAGCAAGTGCAAGACTTCACCCCAACGCCAATGACCGTTGCCACCGAGACCTGGTACACAGGGCTCGACCCCTACTCGCTGGAGCCGGTGTTCTCGGCAAAGACCCAGCGGGAAAAACTGGCGCAGCGGCAGTATTTCTTCTGGTACAAGCCCGAGGAGCGCCAGAACATTGAGAAAAGCCTGCGCCGAATCGGCCGGCCCGACCTGATTGCCAAACTTTACAGCAGCCCAACCAGGAGCGGCCACCAACATGGGAGGGAGCCGGCCAAGAAAAAGACCAAAGGCCGGCATCGCCACGACTGAGCGGCATTCTCGCACTATACGCGCGCATGCGCGCATATACGTGTTATAGTAGTTAAACAAACTGAACGCCCTGCACCCTCAACACCCCCGACACCCAAATTGGGTGTCGGGGGTGTTGAGGGTGTAGCCAGAAAAAATTTTCCGCTATCAATACGCGTGCGCGCATACATACGCGCGCGTAATTACAGTAAATATTTCACGGAATTTGCCCTTCAATCCCTACCACCCCTACTAAACCTATTGCACCTACCAAACCTACCCCATCTACCCACTTCAAACCCACTTTTTCAGAAAACTCCATGCTTTAGGAAAATTACTCCGTGAGTTTTGGGCAAAACTCACGGAGTAATTTTCCTAAAGCACCGCTTTTTTCCGAAAAGTCACTGCTTTTTCGGGCAAAATTCCGGGAGTTTTCAGGCTCTTTTTCGGTCTCTTTGCCTTATTTCATCATCCCCTTCTTGCCGTCAATCATAGAGGTCAGGGCTGTCTCTACATTTCCGCGAACTTCCCTGCTAACCGAGCTTCGAGCCGTCAATCAGCTTGGGGCAGTGCGCGGCCAGGTCGCA
>JAFLSH010000081.1 GCA_022511055.1 Prevotella sp.
GTGAGTTTTGCCCAAAACTCACGGAGTAATTTCCGAAACTCCCATACTATTTCCCAAAAGTCATGGAGTTTCGCCGCAGTTCAGCCAAATTTGCAAATTTGGCTGGAGTGAGCATAAGATTTGGCTTAACTCCTTTAACTTCTCTAACTCCCTTAACTCCTAAAAAACATATATAGTAGCCATACAGGCTAATTGCCCCACACCCTCAACACCCCCAACACCCCGCACTTGTAAGTGCTTGATTTTCAATGGTTGTTTCTGACCCTTTGGGGTGTTGGTAGGGGATGTTACCCAACACCCCAGACTACACCCTGCGCACGAGTTCAGGTGCAGGGCAGGCGGGGCGACTTTTCATTTTGTCTCATGCCTTTGATTTTGTCTCATTTTGCCTGTATCTGCCTGATATCAAGGCTGTTTTTGCTGAAATATAGACCTGCAAGTGGGTGCGGCGGGTGTTGAGGGTGTAGGGCGTTCAGTTTGTATGACTACTATAAATGCGCGCGCGTTATGCGTGCGCTTGTACGCGCGCGTGAGACCTGTGCTGCCGCATGAGTGTGGTGAGTTTTGCTATGTTCTTGGGCTGGCGGTTAGTTTTTTCTTCGGAACATGGCCAATTACGGATAATAATTTGTAACTTTGCAGGCGATATGGAAAAGAAGACAATCGCGATACTTGGAATGATGTGTGCCGGTTGTGCGGCGACAGTGGAAAAGCGGCTGAATGGACTTAACGGCATTCAGTCGGCGGCAGTCAACCTGCCTGCCAGAACGGCATTGGTGGAGTATGACCCGAAACAGATTTCGCTGGAGCAGATGAAGGCCGAACTCGGCAAGGCGGGCTATGACATGGTGATAGAAGAAGACCGCAACGTGGAAGCCATCGAGCGGAAAGCCTACACCACGCTGCGGACCAAGGTCATCGTGTCGTGGGGCTTCGCCCTGCTGACCATGGCCATCTCCATGAACTGGCTCCCCATCGGCGCAGGCGAGGCCGAGGGAGGCATGCACATGCACACCAGCCCCCTGGCCAACCAGACCATGCTGATTCTCGCGCTGCTGAACATCATCTACTGCGGCCGGCAGTTCTACGTGACTGCCTGGAAGCAGCTCACTCACGGCTCGGCCAACATGGATACGCTCGTGGCGCTGTCTACGGCCATCTCCTTCCTGTTCAGCGCCGTCAACACGTTCTGGGGCGAACAGCTCTGGGGCAGCCGCGGCATGGAGTGGCACACCTATTTCGATGCGGCCGTCATGATTATCACCTTTGTGCTGACAGGGCGGCTGCTGGAAGAGCGGGCCAAGAACGGCACGGCCTCGGCCATCCGCGCCCTGATGGGGCTGCAGCCCAAGACTGCCCATCTGGTGGGCGAGGGTGGGGTGGCCGATGCTCCCATCTCGGCACTGGAGCCGGGCGACATCATCGAAGTGCGCCCCGGCGAGCGCATACCCGTAGACGGAACGGTGACCGAAGGCAGCACGGCCTACATAGACGAGTCGATGATTACCGGCGAGCCCGTGGCCGTGGCCAAGAAGGCCGGCGACAAGGTGCTGGCCGGCACCATCATGACCGTGCCGCCGTCGGGAACGGTGCAGGGGGCGGCCTTCCGCTTCAAGGCTGAGGAAGTGGGGCAGAAGACCATGCTCGCCCACATCATCAGAATGGTGGGCGAGGCGCAGGGGTCGAAAGCGCCCGTGCAGCGCACGGTCGACAAGATAGCGCTCGTGTTCGTGCCGACCGTGGTGGGCATCAGCGTGGCGACCCTGCTGGTCTGGCTGCTGATAGGCGGCATGGCCGTGCTGCCGCAGGCCATACTTTCGGCCGTCTCTGTTCTCGTTATCGCCTGCCCCTGCGCCCTGGGGCTTGCCACGCCCACCGCGCTCATGGTTGGCATAGGCAAGGCGGCCGAGAAGAACATCCTGATAAAAGATGCCACCGCACTTGAGGAAATACGCCGCATCACGGCCATGGTCATCGACAAGACTGGTACGCTGACCATCCCCAACGAGACGGGCGAGAGCCTGAAGCCGCATGCCCGTGAGGCCATGCAGCAGCTCGGGCGCATGGGCATAGAGGTCTATATGTGTTCAGGCGACAAAGATGAGCGCGCCAGGGCCGTGGCCGCAGAGGCGGGCATTCCGCACTACCGCTCGCAGGTGTTGCCGCAAGACAAGGAAGACCTGGTGCGGCAGCTGCAGGCCGAGGGGCGGAAGGTCGCCATGGTGGGCGATGGCATCAACGACTCGCAGGCGCTGGCCGCCGCCGATGTGAGCATAGCCATGGGCAAGGGCACAGATGTGGCCATGGAAGTGGCGCAGGTCACGCTGATGGGTACTGACCTCCGGCGCATCCCTGATGCCATCGGCCTGTCGAAGCGCACGGTCAGCATGGTGCGCCAGAACTTGTTCTGGGCGTTCATCTACAATGTGGTCTGCATTCCGCTGGCCGCCGGCCTGCCATATCTCTTCGGTGTTCACTGGCAGATTACCCCCATGTGGGCATCGGCGCTGATGGCCTTCTCCAGTGTCAGCGTGGTGCTGAACAGCCTGCGGCTGAAGTTCGTGGGATAGCCTGCCCGGCCGCCCGCATGGTGCAGAAAGGAACTGGCGGCAGCAGAAGACGTGCTTTCGCTGCCGAATATTAAATATTAGTATGCAATATGAAACGAATACTCTTTGTCTGTCACGGTAACATCTGCCGCAGCCCGATGGCAGAGTTTGTAATGAAAGACCTTGTCGGCAAGGCAGGGCTGAAAGATGACTATTACATCGAGTCGGCGGCCACCTCGACAGAGGAGATTGGCAACGAAGTCTATCCACCCGCCCGCCGTAAGCTGGCGGAACACGGCATTTCGGCGAAGGGCAAGACCGCCCGGCAGCTGACCCGCCGCGACTATGACCGCTTTGACCTGCTCATTGGCATGGATACGTGGAACATACGCAACATGGACCGCATGTGCGGCGGCGACCCGCAGGGAAAGATTCACAGGCTGATGGACTATACCCGCCGGCCGGGCGATGTGGCCGACCCGTGGTACACCGGCGACTTCGAGACGACATGGCAAGATGTGCTTGAAGGCTGCCAGTGCCTGCTCGAACAAACAAGGGAACGATAAACAAAAAAGACATATTTACCCATGAAAAGAACTGTACTCATCACAGGCGCTACCAGCGGCATCGGTCTCGGTTGCGCCCGCAAGTTTGCCGAGGCCGGCGACCGTCTGATTCTCACCGGCCGTAACGCCGAGAAGTTGGAAATGCTGAAACGGCAGTTTGCCGGCGGTGGCACTGAAGTGCTGACACTGGCCTTCGATGTCCGTGACCGCGAAGCGGCCAGCCGGGCCATCGGCAGTCTGCCTGCCGAGTGGCAGCAGATTGATGTGCTGATTAACAATGCCGGCCTGGCGCTCGGCCTTGAGCCCGAATATGAAGGCTCGCCCGACGACTGGGAGACCATGATTGACACCAATATCAAGGGGCTGCTCACCATGACCCGCCTGATTGTGCCCGGCATGGTGGCGCGCAACCAGGGCCATGTCATCAACATCGGCAGCGTGGCCGGCGATGCCGCATACGCCGGCGGCAATGTCTATTGCGCCACAAAGTCTGCCGTGAAGGCGCTCAGCGATGGGCTGCGCATAGATGTGGCGCAGACTGCTGTCCGCGTAACCAATCTGAAGCCCGGTCTGGTGGAGACTAATTTCAGTAACATCCGCTTCCACGGCGACACAGACCGTGCCGCCAACGTCTACAAGGGCATCAAGCCGCTCACCGGCGATGACATAGGCGATGTGGCACTCTATGCTGCCAATGCGCCGGCTCATGTGCAGATAGCCGAAGTGCTGATACTGGCCACCCATCAGGCCAACGGCAGCGTAATCGTCAGGCAATGACCCGAAAGTGGCCGGAAATGGAACACCGCGAGATATATTCGGCTGCCCAGCTGATGGCGCTGATTCAGAAAGTGGGATTTCTGCCGCTGCTTGACAGCGGCATTCCCGGCTTCTCGGCAGATGAGGCGGTGACTGATGATTGCCGCTACGTGACCTTCCCCGAAGGCGGCTGGGATTGGCCGCTGTGGAAGTGGAAAGGCCAGATAGTCACTGAGGGCAGCTGTGTCTACGGCAAGTTCTTCGCGCAGAAGGCGGGCTTTGTCAGCCGTGCGTGGTGGCCGGACCTCTGCAACTACCGCCGCAGCTGCCACCCTGAGCCAGAGGAGGGGAGCATCGAGGATACCATCCTCTTGACCCTGCGCGAGCATGGCAGTCTCATCACCCGTGAGCTGCGCGCAGCCTGCGGATTCACCGGCCCCAAGATGCGCAGCCGCTTTGACAGCTATGTCACCCGCTTGCAGATGGGCTGCCGCATTGTAACTGAGGATTTTGTCTATCCCGTTGACCGCCACGGCCAGACATACGGCTGGGGGTGGTCACTGCTCACCACGCCCGAGGCGCTTTACGGGCGTGAAGCCTGCCGCTGCAACCGTACGCCAGAGGAGTCGTTCAGGCGCATGGTCAGGCAGCTCCGAAAAGCGCTGCCGGAGGCTTCCGAAGCGCAGATTCAGAAACTGCTGAAATAGGTTTTAAGACGAAAAGATATGCAGGACAATAGTCAGGAACGATTTCCCATTGTCAACGAAGAGGGTCAGGTCGTTGGCTCGGCCACCCGTGGCGAGTGCCACAGCGGGTCGCGTCTGCTGCACCCCGTAGTCCATCTCCATGTGTTCAACCCGCAGGGCGAAGTCTATCTGCAGAAACGGCCGGACTGGAAAGACATTCAGCCGGGCAAGTGGGATACGGCTGTGGGCGGGCATGTAGACTACGGCGAAACGCCTGAAGAGGCGCTGCGCCGCGAAGTGCGCGAGGAATTAGGCATTACGGAGTTCACGGCCGAGCCGCTCGGCCACTATGTCTTCGACAGTTGCCGCGAGCGCGAGCTGGTCTATGTCAATCGCGCCACTTATGAAGGCGAAATCCACCCCTCTGCCGAAGAACTCGCGGGTGGCCGCTTCTGGTCGCTTGATGAAATACGCGCGGCCATTGGCACGGGCGTTCTAACTCCGAACTTTGAGAGCGAGTTTCAGCGGTTTTTCCTGAATAAGCCTTGAGTGCTGCTTGGCAAACGCTTAGAAAACAATGTGTTGCGGCGCTTGGCTATGGCGTAAGCCGTTCCAACGCCGCGGCATCAAGCCGATAGACAGTCCACTCATTCATTGGCACGGCGCCGAGCGAGAGATAGAAGTCTATGCTCGGCTTGTTCCAGTTGAGGCAAGTCCACTCCATCCGGCCGCAATGGTGTTCGCGGGCTGTCTTTGCCAAATGCAGCAGCAAAGCCTTGCCGTAGCCTTTTCCCCGATATTCCGGCCAGACGAAAAGGTCTTCAAGATACAGCCCCGAATGGCCGATGAACGTGGAGAAATTATAGAAATAGAGCGCAAAGCCCACTTCTTTCCCGTCAGCCACGGCGAAGACCGCCTCAGCCCGATGCGCATCGAACATCTCGCGCTCCAGCACTTCGGCAGAGGCTATCACCTCATTCTCCATTTTCTCGTACTGCGCGATTCCGCGAATGAACTTCAGCAGCAGCGGCACATCTTGCCGCTCCGCCTTGCGAATGGTAAGGTCTTTCATCGGCTGGCGTTGGGATAGGGTGGTGCGAAGAATCGGGGATTGCGTTCCTCCCAGACAGAGATGGAGACACTGAAGGCAGGGTTGAAGTTGTAGCGCAGGGAAGCGCCAATCTTGTCGCCTACATCGTTCATCCAGTAGAGCTGGGGCGGGAGCTTCGGCTGCAAGATGGACTTCTGGACAAAGGCCGCAGCCTCCCAATGCTCATCGAAACGATAGTTGAGCATGGCAGTCAGACCGGCATCCCGCAGCTGGTGCCCGCTGTAGTCGAGGAACGAGTAGTAGCCGCCAACGGCAAAGGAGAGCTTGGGCGTGATATTGTCGGCATACATCAGCGAAAGGCTGTTGGCAAACCCGCTGCCGGAGTGGCGGCCCAGACCGACAATGGCCGAGGCGGAAAGCGAGGCGTTCAGCCCGCGGTGAAGTGCCCAGTCACTGTAGCCCCCAGCGAACAGACTGCCAAAATAGGGATAGTGGGCGATAGTGCCGCGGGAAGTCAACGGCGGCAGGGAGAGCATGAGCGAATCGTGGCGCTGGGCATCTGGCAATCCCTGTTCTGCCGT
This sequence comes from Prevotella sp., assembly GCA_022511055.1. Classification (GTDB taxonomy): domain Bacteria; phylum Bacteroidota; class Bacteroidia; order Bacteroidales; family Bacteroidaceae; genus Prevotella. The sequence continues at coordinate 6,190 of JAFLSH010000081.1, forward strand.
TGGCACTAACGGCGTGCCAACTGTCGGGGAGACCCCAGCCACGGGCAGTTCGGGAGCTACCGCGACAGAGTCTATCACACCCTTTCCGGGCATGAAGTCAATGACTTCCTGCGCACCGGCTTGCAGTGCGCAGAAAGTGCTTAACAGTATGATTGATAACCTTTTCAACTTGTATCGTTTTAGTTACACGGTTACAGTCCGCGGGCTTTCAGCAGACTGGAAGCATCGGGCTGCTTCATGCCTGTGAAATCGGTGAACATCTGCATCAGGTCACCCGTATTGCCGCGGCTGAGAATCTTGTCACGGAACTCCTGACCCGTCTCCGGCTTCAGCGCACCCTTGCGGGCAAAGGCATCGGCCACGTTGACTGCCAACACTTCAGTCCACAGGTAGCTGTAGTAGCCAGCCGCATAGCCGCCGCCCCAGATATGGTTGAAGTAGCTGGTCGAATAGCGCGGCGGAATCTGCGGATTCAGCAGGCCAATCTGGCGCAGGGCTTCCTGTTCGAAGCTGGCTGCTTCCTCTGCCGTGGGAATCTGGTTGGCAGCCAGCATGTGCCATGCCAGGTCAAGACAGGTGGCGGTCAGGTTCTCGCCCAGTGAGTAGGCTGTCTGGAAGTTGATGCTCTGCAACATACGCTCCTTCAGGTCGGCAGGCATCGGCTCGCCTGTCTCGCAGTGGCGGGCGTAGTTGTCGAAAATCTCGGGGATGGTGGCAAACGACTCGTTGAACTGCGAAGGCATCTCGACAAAGTCGCGGGCCACAGACGTGCCGCTCAGCCCGTTGTACTGGCAGTTGGAGAGCATGCCGTGCAGGGCGTGGCCAAACTCGTGGAACAGCGTGGTCACTTCATCCCATGTCAGCAGCGAAGGCTGCCCCTCGGGTGCCTTGGCGTTGTTGCAGACATTGAAGATGATAGGCTGCTGGCTGCGCTGGCGGCTCTGCTTGGCAAAGCCATCCATCCACGCGCCGCCGCGCTTCGTGGGGCGGCGGAAGTAGTCAGTGTAGAACAGCGCCATCGGGCGGCCATCTTTGTCAATCACCTCGAATGCCTTCATGTCAGGATGGTAGGTGGGAATGTCTTCGCGCTGCTTGAACGTGAGGCCATAGGCGCGGTTGGCGGCATAGAACACGCCGTTTACCAGCACGCTGTCAACGTTGAAGTAGGGCTTTACCTCATCTTCAGATACGTTCAGCAGCTGCTTCTTCATCTTGGCCGAGTAGTAGAAACGGTCGTATGGCTGGAGTTCGAAGTCTGCCCCCTGGCTCTCGCGGGCAAACGCCTCGATGGCCTTTGTCTCTGCCTCGGCCTTCGGCGTGTACTCGCGAATCAGGTTTTTCAGGAACGCATACACATTGTCTGGCGTACCGGCCATGCTGCGCTCCAGCGAGTAGGAGGCGTAGTTGGGATAGCCCATCAGCTCGGCCTGCTCGGCGCGCAGCTTGGCTATCTCCACGACAATGGGGAACGTGTTGTGCTTGTTCGTTCCGTCAGCCCGATGCACGGAAGCCTCGAACACCCGCTTGCGGAGTTCGCGGTTGTCAAGGCTTGTCAGCAGGGCCTGCTGGGTGGTGTTGACAATGACAATGGCGTAGGGCGCCTTCTTGCCTAAGTTCTCGGCATCCTTGGCACACTGGGCTATGTCAGCCTCGCTGAGCCCGGCCAGGTCTTCTTTCTTCTCGACCCATACCACGGCATCATTGGTGGCAGCGGGCAGTTCATCGCCCCATTTCTGTTGCAGGTCTGCGATTTTCAGGTTTATCTCCTTCATGCGCTCCATCTTGTCCTCGGGCAGCAGGGCACCCCGGCGCACAAACCGCTTGTAGACCTCTTCCAGCAGCTTCTGCTCCTCGCCGGAGAGCGAGTCATGGTCTCTGTCATAGACTTGGCGGATGCGCTCAAAGAGCAGCTTGTTGAACGAGATTTCGTTTTCCAGCTCAGTCAGCATCGGCTGCACCTTCTTCTCTATCTCGCCCAGCTCAGGCGTCTTGTCTGCCTCGACCAGCGCGAAGAACACCCGGCTGACACGGTCGAGCAGCCGGTCACTCTCATCGAGCGCCAAGATGGTGTTCTCAAACGTGGCCGAATCGGCGTTTTCCACAATTTTGGCGATGTTGTCTCGCTGTGCCTGAATGGCCACTTCGAAGGCGGGCAGATAGTCTGTCACCTGAATCTTGCTGAAGTCAGGCGCGCCGAACAGCAGCTCACTTTCCACTAACAGCGGATTCTCCCGCTGGGCCTGCTGGCAGGCCGAAAACTGCACCGTGATAGCCGATGCGATACCGATAGTCATCAATGTCTTAGCTATTTTCATGTCTAAATATGTATATAATTTTGGCAAAGTTAATCACTTTCTGCCATACTTCCAACAATTTTCGCAATATTTATGCTAAATTTGCAATTTACCATTTTTCCGGCAGGGGCAGCCCCGGTCGGCAAATGCGAAAAACGGGGCTTGTTTTTGGTTGTTTCATGGATTTGTTGTACCTTTGCAGCAGAAACAACCGTAAAATGAGAAAACGATGAAGAAAAGTCTGCTAATAGTGTGTGCCGCATTGGTCTCAACGATGCTTTCGGCACAGTCAAAGGTCTATTTCACCAAGGAGATAACGCCCGAGTCACTGGTCAGGATTTACAAGGCGCTGGGCGTTGAGGCCACAGGCCGCGTAGCTGTGAAGATTTCAACGGGCGAGGGCGGCAACACCCACTACCTGAAGCCGCCGTTCCTCCGCCAGCTGGTGGAGGAGGTGAACGGCACCATTGTCGAGTGCGGCACAGCCTACGGCGGTACGCGCCAGGACCCGAAGAAGCACTGGGAGACCATCCACGAGCATGGCTTTGACTCCATCTTCGCCGTTGACCTGATGGATGAGTTCGGCGAAATCCGCATACCCGTGAAGGACCAGCGCCACCTGAAGTACAATCTGGTGGGCTCGCATCTGCCAAACTACGATTTCATGATTAACCTGGCCCACTTCAAGGGCCATGCCATGGGTGGCTTCGGCGGTGTGCTGAAGAACGCGAGCATTGGCGTGGCCTCGACCGGCGGCAAAGCCTATATCCACTCTGCCGGTAAGACCACCGACACGAAATTAGCATGGCTGCCCGACTATGTTGCCGCCGGCAAAACGCAGGATGCGTTCCTTGAGTCGATGGCTGCCGCCGCGCAGGCCGTACACAACTACTTCAGCGGCCGCGTTATCTATATCAATGTCATGAACAACATGTCAGTGGACTGCGACTGCGATGGCCACCCCGCCAAGCCCGAACTTCAGGACATGGGTATCATGGCCTCGCTCGACCCCGTGGCTGTCGACCAAGCCTGTCTCGACAAGGTGTTCAACCATCAGGGCAAGCCCGGCGACGACAACAAACCGCTCATTGCGCGCATCAATCGCCAGCACGGCACCTATATCACCGACTATGCCGAGCAAATCGGTTGCGGCTCAAAGCAGTATGTGCTGATAGACTTGGATAAGTAAACGGAAATCCAGTCAAGAAACGATATAACATGGAAATTTATGTCATTTAGCAGTCTGGTGTTTACCCTGCAAGTCTCTGAAATCTTACAGCTCTTTCCATGACAGGTAGTTGCCTTGCATTGTCGACATGCTGGTGTCACCGCCATAGATGACGGTCTGGTTTTCCACAGGCAGGTTGGCGACGGCGGCAAAGCGCTTCAGCCCTTTGAAATGGTCATTGTTCATGGTGGCGCTTGACTTTATTTCGTAGGCATGAAGTTCTGTGCCGTTTTCCGTGAGCAAGTCGACTTCATTCTGGTTACTATCGCGCCAGAAATACATCTGCGGCTCCAGACCGTTGGCATAGTAGCTCTTTGCCTTTTCCACGATGACCATGTTTTCAAACAGTTCCCCGCGCATGTAGTGCAGCCCGATTTGCTCGCTGTTTGTCATGCCCAAGAGTGAGGCCGCAAGACCCGTGTCGAAGAAATATAGCTTTGGGGTCTTCACCAGCCGTTTGTTGAAGTTGCGGTAGTATGGCTTTAAGAGGAACACCACATAGCTTGTCTCGAGAATGGAGAGCCAGGAGTTGGCGGTGTTGACGGTTATTCCGCATGCTGTGGCTATGGACTGTATGTTGAGCAGCTGGCCAATGCGGGCGGCGCATAGTTTGATGAACATAGTGAAGGCGGACAGGTTGCCTATGTTTTTCAGCATGCGCACATCTCGCTCTATATATGTCTGAATATAGCTTGGAAAATAGTCTGTTGGGGCTATTCCCTTGTCGTAGATGCGTGGGAAGCCGCCCGTGAACAGCCATTCGTTGATGGTGGCAGGGAGTTTCTTGGCTTTCGTAAGCTCAGAAACCGACAGCGGTGCCAGCCGCAGCACGGCCGTGCGCCCTGCAAGGCTCTGGGAGACGCTTTCCAGAAGCAGAAAGTTGTGCGAGCCTGACAAGATGTACATTCCCGTGTCGTTCACTTCGTCTACCCTTGTCTGTAAATAGGAGAACAGTTCCGGGGCATATTGTGCCTCGTCGATGATGGTCTTGGAGGGGAAGTTCTGAAGAAAACCCCGCGGGTCGCTTTGTGCCATTTGGCGTATGTCAATATCTTCAAGCGATACATATCTGTAATCATCGAAGCAATTCCTTAATAGCGTCGACTTTCCACATTGCCTGATACCTGTAAGGGTGACAATCGGGAATTTCGATGCTAGATGTGTCAGCTTTTTCTCTATGTTCCTCTCTATCATGTTGTTTGTTTTGATTGCAAAGATAATGTATTATGCTGTTTTGGCCAAAAAAGCATCGGAAATTTTAAGTCTTTTTATGCAAATCTATTAGTCGACTGATAGATTTGCATAAAAAGTGCGTGAGAAAAGGTGCGCAAAAAGGCGCTCTGGGTGAATCTTACCGCGGGGGCAGCCGAATCTGCAAATCCTGAACGGCGGCGAAGGTCGGCGGTCATCGCGCCCAGAAGTCTATTAGACTATTAGGTAAAAGACAACCCGAA
>JAFLSH010000082.1 GCA_022511055.1 Prevotella sp.
AGGCTTTCGTGAAACGGGCTGCATACTGATGCCGTCAGTATGCAGCCCGTTTCGCAGATAGAAACCGAAGTCTTGTCTTTATTTCACCAGCACACGGCGGCTCTGACCATCGGGCGTAACCACGATGTTCACGCCGCGTTGCAGCGACTGGCGCTTCTGGCCTGAGAGGCTGTAGATGCCGGCCGACACAGGGGTGCGGGTGACACGGCCAATGGCATCGGGTGTGTCGACAGCGTTGACATTGCACTCCAGAAGCAGGTACTCATCATAGCCGGAAGAGTTGCTCAGCTTCGTGAAGCTGATGATGTATTTGCCGCTTTCGGTCACGCTGAACGGCAGTTCGTACTCCTTGGTGGCAGTCAGGTCGGCCGTGGTGCTGCCGTTGGCATTGGGGGCAGCCGTGTAGGTGTCTGACTCGGCCACTGTATTGCCTTTGGTGTCGAGGATGCGCACCTTGTATTTGGGCGATGCCTTCCAGGCGGCTACGGCAAAGGTCAGCTTGTAGCTGCCGGGCTCAAGGGTGAGCGGGTAGGCGGCCTGCCGGCCGTAGTCAGCCGTGCCTTCGCGCCAGTAGAGTGCCTTGCCCTGATAGCCGGTGAAGCCGGCGAAGGTGCGCGCCCCAGAGCTATAGGAGTTGGGGTACTGGTGAACATCGTTATTCTCCTGTACCGTACGCCAGCCTTGCGGGATGGTGCCTGTCAGCACATCGGTGAGGTCGAGCTTGTAGATGGCAGTCATGTCTGCAAAGACGGGCTGTATCGTAACATTGTCATCGAGCATGGTGAAGGTCAGCTCAGTGACTCCCGGCTCTACGGGCAGGGTCAGCTGCTGGGTGTAGTAGACAGAGTTGATGACACGCAGCTCCTTGAGCTGGAATCCCTCATTGGGCTGTACGGTCAGCGTGACGGTCTCGCCCTCGGCAGCCTCGGTAGTGGTGGTTGTTACCGTGCCTCCCTCTGCCTCGCGGATGTTGACGAGGAACTTCTCTGGCTCAACGCCCACCGGGGTATAGATAATCTGGTCGATGTACATCGGCAGACCGCCGCTGTTGGTGATAACCAGGTCGTTTGTGCCTTCCTGTAAGGGAGTGGTCAGTGTGGCTTTCAGCCATTCGTTCTTGGCTGTCTGCGAGAGCGCCACGGTCTGCCGTGTGCCGTTCACACTGACGGTGGCGTTGCCGCCCTTGGTGGCACAGGTGTAGCGTATGGCTACGGTGTAGTCGCCGCCTTGCTTCAGTGTCAGCTGGTGGCGCAGCGCGCCGGAGGTGCTGCTGCCCATGTCCATGAAGCCGTTGCCGGCCTGGCCGCGCACACCGTTATAGGCACCCCAGTCTTGCCCGTAGGGGTCGGTCACACAGGCTTTGATGTTCTTGAAGTCCATGTCTTCTGCCTCAATCTGTATCTCGCCGTGGTATTCGGCGGGCTGCTGGGGCAGCGGCAGCGGACTGATGGCAATGGCTGTTGCCTCTGTGCCCGTGCGGTCGGCGTTGCCTGCGCAGTGGATGGTCAGGTCGACGGCTCCGCAGTGCTTGACGGTCAGCGTGTAGTTACTGCCATCGAAGGAGGCAGTGGCGCTGGCCTTGGCTGTAGCGTGGGTGTTCAGTTCGTAGGTCGGCTCAGTCGTAGCACCCTGCACGACGATGATGTCTGTGCGCTGCGTGGTGGAATCGCTGCGGTAGTTGTTCAGGTAGAAGTCGATGTGGTCGGCATATTCGCGGATAAGTCCGCTTGACAGCTTATCGTAGGTCAGCTCCAGCGCATCGCAGGTGTTGTACTGCAAGGGGATGGTGGCCTGTGCCGTGGTCTTCTTGTTGAGGTAGCTGTAGGGCGTGTAGGTAACGAGCTGATTCTTCAGCCGCCTGACGAAGAGGTCGCCGGTAGACACCTCTGCATACTGCTCGTTGAACTCATTGACCTTCTTGGTCTGGGTGTTCCAGCGGGTGTCCTTGGTTGATTTCTTCACCTGAACGGGAATGTTCTTGGCAGCTTCATCATATAGTCCGATGACCATGGGTATAGTGCCGTAGCGGCCGGTACTCTTGAAATAGCAGAGGTTATCCATCCACTGGCCGTTGCCGCGGTTGAAGGGGTCGGTCTGCTTGTATAGCCCATCATAGAGGCTGCCCCATGTAGCATATCTGGCCTCATCATCACCGCTGCTGACATCATTCACGATGACTATCTTGGTCTGCTCCAACACCTCTTCACGGGTGGGAATGTAGAGTGTACCGTCAGTAATCTTGCGGAACATATCGAGCCATACTCCCTTGAAATTGTCGAACTGCGCCCAGTTGCGGCGCTTGTAGCCGTTGACGGTGGTGTTGTTGACTTCGTGGAAGCACTCCTCACGCCAGGTCAGCTCCGGCCCATCCCATACGGCACCGCCGTTCATGCCGGTCTGTTCCATCACGGTGCCGATGCCTGCGGCAGCGGGGTATTTCTTGCCGTGATTCTTGCCGAGAACAGCATCAAGGGCTTCGTTCCAGCCGCAGTTGTCATAGCGCACACCGTAGTTCTTGGCCAATCCAGAGATGTAGGGGCCGAAGGTTACGCTCTCGTTGTTGTAGAAACAGCTGGAGGTGGTGTATTTGTAGAGCCAGAGCATGGCCTCGGGATAATCCTTACAGGCTTGCAGCAGGTCTTTGTTACGTTTCATCATGCCCATGGGGTTGAGCAGGTGCGACCAGATGTTGCCGCAGAAAGAGACGGTCAGGAAGCCGCCGTACTTGTGGGACATGGGTACGAGCTTGGCGAACAAGGCCAGGCGGGAAGCCTGTGTGCTGGAACTCTTGTCGCCTGCCTCATCAAATCCCCAGAACTGCTCGGCATAGTTCCAGCCGAGGAAGTTGGGGAAGCGCTTGAAAAAGTACTCAAAGGTCTCCAAATCGTAGTCCTGTATGTGGGTGTGGCCACCACTGGCAGGCTGGCAGGTAAACCACATGCCGTTGTGCTGGCAGACCGTGGCCCACGACTTGTAGGTGCGCACGGCATTCTGCGGCATCTTGTAGATGTTCTTCTCAGTGTCATATTGGCATGAGAGAGAAAGGTTTAGGCAGACGTACGGCCTTATATCCTCAGGGATAAGGTCGATGATTTTCTGCGGGTCGGCTTTGTACCACACATCTACGTGGATAAACCAAAGCGGGTGCTGGTTGTCTATAGGCCGACGCTGCTGCGCGGACAGGCTTTGGCCTGCGCACAGCAGCGTGAGTATGAGCAATAGACTACTGGTGATTCTTTTCATAAGTCATTGTTAGTTTATAAGATAGGTCTTAGTTCTTCCCTGATAGGTACACTTCACCGTTGCGCGGCCTTCGACGATGGCGCTGACCTCAGTCTTGACATCCGGGTGGCTCGCTGTAACCTTCAGCTGCGAGTTGGCCTTCAGCGGTGCGTAGACCTGATAGTGACTACAGTCGGTGTAGCCGTTCTGGTTGGTGGCACGGATGGGCGTTTCTGGCAGTGTAAGCTGCTGATTGTCAGCGGTGATGGTAAGCGTTGGCACTTTGGGTGGCTGGCAGGGTGAGCCGGCCTTGCTGAAGCCGATGCCGTGCAGTGTGAACAACCCTTCGGGGCGCTGCGGCTGCTGTGGCTGACGACCCCACTGCGGGCGGTTGTTCTGTGGCTGCTCCACTTCGGGGCCTTCTACCACCAAGTAGATGGCATGCTTGCCTGTAAGTCCTTCTAATTCTGGTACATGTACGGAATAGAGCCTCTCTTGTTTCGGCGACTCGGCAGGTACGCTGATGGTGGTAAGTTTACGGCCGTTCCACACGTTGTTGCTGTATGGTGCATCTAACATGACATGGATTTTGAACGCCCCATGCCCGCCAGGTGTCAGGTTCAGACAGAGCTGTGTGCCGTCACCAGCCTTCGTGCCGCTGAATGCCTTCACGCCCCGCTCATCTTTGGCAAGACCACCGAAGCCGAAATACTTGAAGCCGATGATGCCGCCGTTCTGGATGCCTGCCAAATCCATGCTGTTGTTCCATACATCATGGTTATCTTGCATCCAGTTGTTGCTGCCCGGGCCTGCCAGATAGCAAGCCAAGCCTGCCGAATAGTACTGGTAGGGCGGCAGGCCGAAAATCTGGAAACCTTCGCTGGTTACCTCTGCGCCCGTGTACTCTGTGCCATCGCTGGCCTTGGCAGTCCATTCGTTGCCTTTCACATAAGGGTCATAGCCCACGATGCGCACCTTGCCGCCTTGGGCGACCGGCTTCTTATCCCACGTAATCTTGACGGGAGCTACCATAGACTGGCGAGCATTGCCGAAGCCGCGGGGCGGGCGATGGTAGAACACATACCACTGGCCGTTAATCTCTTGCAGAGAGCCGTGAGTATTGTGTGCGGCGTTGGTAGTTATCAGCTTGGAGCCGTCTTCGTTGGGCACGACACCGCGAGAGTCGACCAGCACGCCGCCGCTGCGCCACGGGCCGAGGGGAGAGTCGCCGTAGGCATAGCGCAGTGCCGAGTTGGTTGAGCCCAAACCGTAGTCTGGGCCGCTGTAGCCCGAGAACACCATGATATACTTATTGCCAATCTGGCGAATGCTGCTGGCTTCAAAGAAATTGAAGTCGCCAGGGTCTTGCCCCTTATACAGAGCGGGGTACTGTGTTCCCTCTGGGTCGCGCACCTTGCCATAGCTGGCCGATGCGGGAATGAAATAGTCATGCAGTTCGGTGCCGGGGCGCATGGAGTACATGGTCTCCTGGTCCAGCTCGCAGGCGGTGGAGTGCTGGAAACCGTAGAACACGTAGGCGCGGAAACCCTTTTCGTAGTCAGGGTCTTTCTTGTCGGTGATGTTCTCGATGAACACAGACGGGTCAAAGTCTATCAGCGAGCCGGGCAGGCACTTTGTGCCATCGGCAGTCAGGTTGACCGGCGTGAACGGGCCGTTGGGGCGGTCACTCTTGCAGACCATGGCTATGCGCTGCCAGCCACGGGAGTGGGGATAGAGCCAATAGGTCTTCTTGCCGGTCTGGCGGTCTTTCACCTCTACCAAGTCAGGGGCGAACATGGTATCCCACTGCCCATTGACAAACCATGTGAAGATAGGGCCTTCATCGCGCCACTGGCTCAAATCCTCGACAGGTGCCGACCACATGCGGATGTCTGGGCCGCAATACTGGCTGTAGTTCAAGTCGTGAGAGCCAATGATGTAGGCACGGTACTTGCCAGGCTGGTCTGGGTCTTCAAACACGCGGGGCTCGCCATCGGGCAGATGCTCCCAAAGCGGAAGATAGGGATTCTGCGACTTTGCGGCCAGTGTGGCAGCGAGTGCCAACACACATAAGATAGATTTCTTCATACTGAGTGATTATGTTTTTGGTTATATGGCTATTTACGTCTGGTTTTCTCTGTGCAAAATTACAACAATTCCGCTGAAAAGGATTGTTGAAATGTAGCACAGACTTTTGAAATAGTATCATAATAGCCACAAACAGCTCATTCAGCTCTGAATTTCTGTCCGTAACCCCGAAGTGGCGGCTGCTGCGGCCGCGCGCACCCCCTACAGCTTGAAGGTGACCGCGGCCGTGCCGATGCCTAACTCGCCAGTGCGCTCGCCGGGGGCGGCGCCTGCCAGGGTCAGGGTGTACTCGCCCTTCAGCAGCTTCGGCGTACCGTCTGCCTGCACGGTCATCAGCCGCTCGGCAGGTATGGTCAGCGTTACCGTGCGCGTGTTGCCCGCAGGCATGCTGACGCGCTCGAAGCCGACCAGCTGCTGGATGGGCGCTGTCTCGCCGGCACCCGGTGCCGAGAGGTATGCCTGCACGGTCTCGCTGATGTCGAACTGACTATTGTTAGTTAAAGTCAGCTCTACGCTGACGGGCTGCCCCTTCTTGGGCTTGCCGAGCAGCTTGGCCTCGCCGTAGCTGACGCGGCCGTAGCTCAGGCCGTAGCCAAAGGGGTACATGACGTTGTCTTTCATGTACTTATAGGTGCGCCCTTGCATGGAGTAGTCTTCCAGCGGCGGCAGCAGACTGTCATCTTTGGGGAAGGTGATGGGCAGGCGGCCCGAGAAGTTCACATCTCCGAACAGCAGGTCGCCAAGGGCGTAGCCGCCTTCCTGGCCGGGATACCACGCCATGACCACGGCATCGGCTATCTCGCTGATTTCGCGCAGGTCGATGGGGCTGCCGCCTGTCAGTATGACGACTATCTTATCCTTTTTCTTGGCTTTGACGGCGCGCAGATAGTCCATCTGCGGCTTGGGCAGGCTCAGGTTGACGCGGTCGCCGCGCGTGTCAGATGCAATGGACTCGCCCTCTTCGCCTTCCATGTTTCCGTCATTTCCCATGACGATGATGCTGACCTCAGCGCCGGCCGCCTCATCGACCGCCCAGTTAATGCTGTTCAGCGTGGGCGAGCTGGGCATGAAGCCGGGGCGGAAGTTGACCGTGGTGCCGTTGCTGACCTTGTCGACGATGCCTTGCAGGTAGGTGCTGTAGCGATTGCTGACCCCGAAGTAGTTACCCATCAGGCAGAACACATCACTGGCACCGGGGCCGCTGACAAACAGCGTGTGAATATCCTTTGCTATGGGCAGCACACCGTTGTTCTTCAGCAGCACCATGCTCTGCTGGGCGGCCCGGCGCGCCAGGTCTGTGTTGGCCTGGCTGCAGATTTCGCGTTCATCGAAGTGGTTGTACGGGCAGTCGGCATCTGGCTCCAGTATGCCGAGCTTCAGGCGTGTCATCATCAGGGGCAGCAGCGCTTTGTCAAGGTCGGCTTCGGTCAGCAGCTGCTGGTCGAGCGCCTCTTTCAGATGGTGGAACGAGTAGCCGCACTCCACGTTGAGGCCGGCCTTGATGGCAATGGCACAAGCCTCGGCCTCGGTCTTGGCAATGCGGTGGCCGCTGTATATGTCGGTGACGGCTCCGCAGTCACTGACGATGTGGCCGCGGAAGCCCCACTGGTTGCGCAGAATGTCGGTCAGCAGGTATTTGCTGCCCGATGCGCTTTCGCCGTAGACACGGTTGTATGCGCCCATGACCGTTTCCACTCTGCCTTCCTGTACCAGCATCTTGAAGGCCGGCAGATAGGTCTCGAAGAGGTCGCGCTTTGTCGGCTCGACATTGGCTTCGTGGCGGGTGGCTTCGGGCCCGGAGTGTACCGCGTAGTGCTTGGCGCAGGCGCCGACCTTCAGGTAGAACGGGTCATCACCCTGCATGCCTTTGACAAAGGCCGTGCCGAGTATGCCTGTCAGCAGCGGGTCTTCGCCGTAGGTCTCCATGCCGCGCCCCCAGCGCGGGTCACGGAATATGTTGACATTGGGCGACCAGAAGGTCAGCCCGGAGTATCGCGCGTAGTTCTGCAGCCGCTGCGAGACTTCATATTTCGCACGGGCCTCTGTCGAGATGGCATCGCCGATGGCGCGCACCAGCTGTGGGTCGAATGTAGCGCCGAGGCCGATGGGCTGGGGGAAGACGGTGGCCCGCCCGTCACGGGCCACGCCGTGCAGGGCTTCGTTCCACCAGTCGTATGGCTTGATGCCCAGCCTGGGTATGGCCGGTGTCTCGTTCATCAGCTGGCTGATTTTCTCATCGGTTGTCATCTTGGCAATGACGGCCTGGGCTTTCTGCGCCATCTGCTCTTCCTTGCTCTGGGCGGCAGCGGCGGTAGTCAGGGTTGTGGTAATAAGCACCATAATAAGTTTTCGCATAGATTGATATGAATAAGTTAATTTGACGATTCCTTCCTGATGTTGGGCAGCTGCAGGCCGTAGCCCTGCCGCTTGTCGACGTAGTACATGGCTATGGCCACGAGCGAAGCTCCAAGGGCGGTCATGCCGAAGATGAGCATCGAGGTGGTGTAGCTGGGGTCAGTCTCGTTGGCCCGCCCCACGAGCATGGGGATGATAGTCCGCCCGAAGTTCTGGATGAAGAAAATCAGGGAGTAGGCCGTGCCGAGGCACTTCAGGGGGATAATCTTCGGTACGCACGGCCACAGGGCGGCAGGTGCCAGCGAATAGCCGATGCTAAGCACGGCCATGAGCGTGATGGCCACCGCGCTGCTGTGCATGGGCAGCGAGAAGCCGAAGTGGACTGCGGTCAGCATCAGGGCACCCGTGGCAACCAGCGTGACACCCTTTCCGTAACGGTCATAGACCAGCCCGAAGAGCGGCGTGAACAGCATGGTGCCGAAGGGGGCTATCGACGAGAAGATGCCTGCGACATCTGCATCGACACCGTACTTCATGACCATCAGCTTGGTTGAGAATTTCAGGAACGGCGAGACGGCCGAGTAGAACAACACGCAGAACAGCGTAATCAGCCAGAAACCGGGATTGCGCAGTGTCAGCCCGATGTCACTCCAGCGGAACTCCTCCGACGGCTCTTGCGCCTCTGCCTGTGAGGCATCGGCATCTAACCTTCTGTCCATGACACAGAAGACGAGGAAGGCCAGCAGCCCGATGATGAGGAACGCCAGGCTGACGAGCAGGGGGGCAGACAGCGTGAAGTGGCGGGCAATGGGGGCCGAGATGCTCAGTGCGGCGGCAGTGCCCAGCCGCGCCATGGCCAGCTGTATGCCCATGGCCAGCGCCAGTTCGTGCCCCGTAAACCAGCGCACCATGGCTTTCGACACGGTGATGCCGGTCATTTCGTAGCCCACGCCGAATATCGCGAAGCCAAGGCTGGCCCAGGCGGCAGAGGCCGGCAGGCGGGTGCCGAAGAACACCACGCCGGACTGGCCGAAGTCGCCCACGACGGCGTAGTACTTGACGAGTGTGCCCAGCACCATCAGCGAGCAGGCCAGCGTACCCGTGAAGCGGATGCCCATCTTGTCGAGTATCAGCCCCGAGAAGAACAGCATCAGCAGAAACACGTTGATGAAGCCGCTGGAGCCGGAGAAGAAACCGTAGTCAGCCGGGGTCCAGCCCAACCCGCCCTGCGAGCGGGGCAGCTCGAGCAGGGTCTCCAAGGGCGACATGACATCATTGACGAAGTAGCCCATCATCATGGCCGTAGCCACGATGAACAGGACTACCCAGCGGGCTGTGGGCGAGTCGCTCAGCTTGCGGTTGACGGCTGTGGTCATTCGCTGATGTTAGGCAGTTCCAGCCCTAATCCCTTCTTGCGGTCGACGGCCTTCAGCACAAAGCCCAGCACGAGGGCTGCCACGCCGAGCGAGGCCAGCATGACCAGCGGGGCGGTGTAGTTGAACTGTGTCGGGTCAGTCACGCCGGGATTCGTTTGGTCAAGCACCTTGCCAATCAGCAGCGGGAAGAGCCACAGGCCGATGTTCTGAATCCAGAAAATCAGCGCGTAGGCCGAGCCAATCACCTTGGCATCCACCAGCTTGGGCACGGACGGCCAGAGCGAGGCAGGCACTAATGAGAACGATGCGCCGAGTACCAGAATGGTGGTGTAGGCAATGATGATGCCGCCCACGGCGCTATCCTTGAATGCGGGCAGTATGAAGGCAAAGGTCAGGTGGCAGGCTATCAGCAGCACCGAGCCCAGGATGAGCATCGAGGCGGCCTTGCCGTGGTAGTCGACATACGAGCCGAGAATCGGCGTAATCAGCACGGCCAGCAGCGGGAACACGGCGAAGATGCTCTCTGCCGACTGGCGCATGTAGCCCATGTAGCAGTAGGACACCAGGGCAATGATAGACAGCGCCAGCAGGCCGTACTTCAGGTTGGCCTTCTTCTGGAAGTTGCTGGCGAAGCCGGCGGCAGCCACGACAAGCATGATGACGTACTGCACGATGGTTACCGACGGGCTGGCCCAGAACGAGTCGGCCGCCGGCGGTGTCAGTGTCAGGTTGCACTGAAGCATGTTGACGGCATACTTCTGGAAGGGGAAGATGGCCGAGTAGTAGAGTACGCAGAGCAGCGCCACAATCCAGAAGCCGCTGTCGGTCAGAATCTTGCCCAAGTCACTGATTTTGAACGGGTCATCTTTCTCTTCTGCCTCGCCGGTCTGCGCATCGAGCTTCTGGTCCATGACGAAGTAGACGATGGTCATGATGAGGGCGATGCACATCAGCACCACGCCGAAGGCCACCGAGCGGCTGACACTCACCGCGCCGCCCAGGCGGGCGAAGAACGGCGAGAAAATCATGCACGTGGCCACGCCCAGGCGCGCCAGCGCCATCTCTGAGCCCATGGCCAGCGCCATCTCGCGGCCCTTGAACCACTTCACGATACCCCTCGACACGGTGATGCCGGCCATCTCGCAGCCGCAGCCGAAAATCATGAAGCCGCAGGCGGCAAACTTGGCCGAGGCGGGCATGCCCTCATAGAAGGGGCTGACACCCAGCTCATCGAACAGGGGAATGTAGTTCAGGTTGTTGGTAAACCACGTCTCCAGACCGCTGCCCATGAAGGCATCGCTCACGGCATACCACTTGACGATGGCGCCGATGAGCATCACGGCTGCCGACAGCACGGCCGTGAAGCGCACACCCATCTTGTCGAGGATGATGCCCGCGAAGATGAGGAAGAAGGCAAACACGTTGAGGAACACTTCCGACCCCTGCATGGTGCCAAAGGCCGTAGAGTCCCAGCCGCGGGTCTCTTGCATCAGGTCTTTGATGGGCGAAAGAATGTCCATGAAAATGTAAGAACAGAACATGGCCAGTGCCAACAGTAGCAGGGCAGTCCACCGCATGGCGGCAGAGTCCCTGAGCGTTTTCTGAATTGCTTGTGACATAACTTGATATTTACAGTTTACTTAGTTTAATTTGCGAATCTGGCTGCAAAGATACAAAATAAATTCGGAAAATCAGCACATTTCCTGTTTCTTTTGTGTGGCGTGCCGGGGTTTCGTCTAAAGGATAGCGCCATGGCCAGCGGGCAGCCCGCTTCGGTTGTCTCTCGTGCGCGCACGCGCGTGGCGTTGCGCGTATGCGTAACGATAATATAGTTGGACTGGTTGATAGTCTTACGCGTGCGCGCGTATAGTACTCATACAAACTGAACACCCCACACCCCCGACACCCTCAACACCTAAATTTGGGTGTCGGGGGTGTCGAGGGTGTGGGGCAACCAGCCTGTTTAGCTACTATATATGCGCGCGTAGCAGAATTTTGTCGTATGTAAACACTTTGCGGAATGTAACATGGGCACATCCGCTTTAGGTAGAAAA
>JAFLSH010000083.1 GCA_022511055.1 Prevotella sp.
ACCTTGTCGGAGGATGCGGCCAAAGTCGCATCCTCCGCTTTTTAGCACCCCTGGTATTTCTGCATTTTATCTTGAAAACAGCCAAAAAACGCCGTGAGTTTTTGGAAAAAAGCGGCACTTTAGGAAAATTTCTCCGTGACTATTTGGAAATACTCCGTGAGTTTTGCCCGAAACTCACGGAGTAATTTCCAAAACTCCATGACTATTGAAAAATTTCGCGCGCGCATGCGTATATATAGTAGTGATACAAACTGGATGCCCTACACCCTCGACACCCCTTACACCCACTCCGTTATAAATATCTGATTTTCAGTAATTTTTCTGATATGTCTTGGGTGTTGGGTGCCGATTCACCCTACACCTACACCCACACCCGATGCGCAGATTCGGGGGTGTCGGGGGTGTTGAGGGTGCAGGGCATCCAGTTTGTATAGCTACTATAATATATGCGCGCATGCGCGCGAGAGAGGGTGACCCGCTACGCGTAAATAATCGGGGAAATATTTGGCAATTCCTGAATTATTCCTTATCTTTGCAAGCAAAAACAGGAGAACGTGTCATGATAGTTGCCAATCCGATTTACGATATCGTGTTCAAGTATTTGATGGAAGACGAGCGTGTCGCCCGCACCATCTTGTCGGCTCTGCTGAAGAAAGATGTTGTGGAAGTGCATACCCGCCGCAATGAGTATGCCAATCAGCAGCGTGACAGCCTGTCGATATTCCGCATAGACTTTGGCGCTACCATCCGCGAAGCCGATGGCACGGAGCAGCTCATACTCATAGAGTTGCAGAAGACATGGCTCGAAACGGAAACGCTGAGATTCCGCCAGTACCTGGGGGCGCAATATGCTAACAAGGAGAACATAACGGGCAGCGGGCGCGGGGAGCATGCGCTGCCGATGGTGGCTGTCTATCTGTTGGGGCATAAGGTCGGCGACATCGAGGAGCCTGTCGTCTATGTGAATCATCAGGTGTGCGACTATAACGAGCGGCCTGTGACAAAGGGTGTGCCGGACCCCTTCGTGGAGAGCCTGACCCACAATAGCATCATTGTGCAGATTCCCCGCCTGCACGGGCGCATCAACAACCGGCTGGACAAGGTGCTGAGCATCTTCGACCAGACACGGGCCGACAGCCATGACTCGCAGACTCTCAATATTGATGCCGATATGTATGGCGATGACACAGAGATGCAGCCCATACTCCACCGCCTGGTCGCCGCGGCTGCCGATGCCGAGATGAGGCACAAGATGAATGTGGAAGATGAATTCTTCTCTGTGCTGGAAAAGCGCGAGACGGAAATCATGATGCAAGAAGAGAGACTGCAGCAGCAGGCAAAGAAACTGCAGCAGCAGGGCGAGAAGTTGCAGCAGCAAGATGAGAAGTTGCAGCAAAAGGACTCTGAGTTGCAGAGTATGTTGCGCAAGAGTGTGATGGCATTGCAAAGTTCCGGCATGTCGCTGGAAACCATTGCCACGACCTTGGGTCAGGATATTGAGACCATCAGGAAAAGCATCAGCTGAAAAAATCAGCAGCATGAGCGGAGATGCGCAGAAGGGGAGCGAGTGCCCTGCTGTGAAGTGTTTAACGTAAACGTCTGAATGTTAAAACTATCCAAAAGTTTGTTAATGAAAATGTGGGTCTTGCCGATTACTGAAAATTTTTTATTAACTTTGCAAACGATTTCTGTTTTTGCAGAAAATCGTACTCTATAACTAAGACCCATAACAGCAAATGATTAAGAATCTGAAAACCATAATAGCTGCCGCTTTGATAGCACTTTCAGCCCTGCCCGTGCAAGGCCAGGACTTGTTGGCGCGTCAGGCTCCTATTGACCGCAAGATGAAGGCCGTGGACTCGGTGGCACTGAGCCGGCTCATACAGATAGAGCAGTGGGAGTCGCCCGCTGCCGACCTCTATGAAGATTGGGATACCCATTATGCCCACCGCGAGACTGTGCTGCCCGATACGTTCCGCATCGACTTGCGCGGTTTCTGCATGCCTACGCCCAGCCGCGTGCTGACCTCGAACTTCGGCCCCCGCTGGGGTCGCCAGCACAAGGGGCTTGACCTGAAGGTCTATGTCGGCGATACCATCCGCGCCGCTTTCTCGGGCAAGGTGCGCGTGGTGCGCTATGACAGGGGTGGCTACGGCAAGTTTGTCGTCATCCGCCATCATAACGGTCTGGAGACCATCTACGGCCACCTGTCGAAGCAGCTGGTGGAGACCGACCAGGAAGTACGCGCCGGCGAGCCTATCGGCCTGGGCGGCAACACGGGTCGCAGCACGGGGTCGCACTTGCACTTTGAAACGCGCCTCTGCGGCATGGCTCTGAATCCCGCGCTGATGTTCGACTTCCGCAACCAAGATGTCGTGGCCGATTTCTACACTTTCAAGAAGAGTACCTATAACCGCGAGTCGGCCCAGGCTACCCGCCTGCGTGGTGTCAACGGCCTGAGCGGCACTATCGACAGTGATGATGACTCTGATGAGCTGGCTCTCGCAGCCCCGTCGGCTGATTTCGCTGCGGCCAAGACCCAGTACCACAAGGTGGCCAAGGGCGAGACCCTCTATAGCATTGCCCGCAAGCGCCACACCACGGTCGATGCGCTCTGCAAGCTGAACCGCATAGGCAAGAACATTCGCCTGAAGGTGGGTCAGATTCTGAAATACAACTAAAGCCAACCCCGTTTTGATATATAAAAAAGATGCAGCCCCGAAAGGCTGCATCTTTTTTTGTTGTTGTGTTCCGCGCGCCTTCCTTACTTGTTGCGCAGCAGCTCAACAATGCGACCCAGCTGGTTGGGGATGCGGATTTGCTGTGGGCACTTCGAGAGGCACTCCTCGCAGTCCTGGCACTTGCGCGCCCATGTGTTCTCGTCGGCCAGCGCCTTGCGGTAGCCCTCGCTGAACTGCTGTTTCCGCTCGGCATAGTTGGCGGCCGTCTTGTCGGGCAGCGGCAGAATGTGCTGGTTGACTGCCTCGTTGTAGTAGGCGAAGTTCTCGGGAATGTTCACGCCGTATGGGCACGGCATGCAGTAGGCGCAGGTGGTGCAGGGAATGGTGGGGAAGCCCATCATCTGGTCTGCAATGTCGGCCAGCAGCTTGTTCTCCTTTTCCGTGCATGGGTCGAGCGGCGAGAAGGTCTCAATGTTTTCCTTCAGGTGGTCCATGCGGTTCATGCCGCTCAGCGTAGTCAGAATGTTCGGGTAGGAGCCCACCCAGCGGAACGCCCAGCGCGCCGAGCTGTCATCGGGTCTCACGGCCTTCAGCTGGCTGGCCAGCTCGTCGGCCATGCGGCCGAAGGCACCGCCGCGCAGCGGCTCCATGACCACACACTGCACACCCGTCTTCTCGCATTTGTTATAGAGGTACTCCGCATCGGCATCGTGCCGCCGCCCGTCTCTCAGCGAAGCGTGGCGCCAGTCGAGGAAGTTCATCTGTATCTGGCAGAAATCCCAGTGGTATTGTTCCTGGTGGTCCAGCAGCCAGTCGAAGTCCCTGACATCGCCGTGGTATGAGAAGCCCAGGTGCTTGATGCGGCCAGCCTTGCGCTCGGCCAGCAGAAAGTCCAGCAGCCCGTTGTCAAGGAACCGGCCCTTCAATGAGTCCATGCCGCCGCCGATGCCGTGCAGCAGGTAGTAGTCAATGTGGTCGACACGCAGCTTCTCCATCGACCGCTCGTACATGCGCTTCGATTCCTCGAAGGCCCATGACTGCGGGCCCATGTTCGACATCTTTGTGGCCACATAGAACTTGTCGCGCGGGTGGCGCGCCAGGGCATTGCCCATCAGCACCTCAGACTGTCCGCCCATGTAGACCGGCGCCGTGTCGAAATAGTTGACACCATGCTCAATGGCATAGTCCACCAGCTGGTTTACCTCGTCTTGGTTGTTCGGCAGGCGCATCATGCCGAAGCCCAGCAGCGAGATTTTCTCGCCCGACCCGTGCTGTACACGGTAGGTCATGCGGTTGTTACTGGCACTCTGCTGTCCGTTGGTCTCGTTCTTGGCAAATGCCGTGATGGGCTCCAGCGCCATGATGGCCATGGCCGAGCCTGTTCCTATGCCCAGCTTCCGCAGAAACTCGCGGCGGCTCATGTTGTCCTTCTTTTCGTTCATAAAGTTGTTTTTGTTGGTTTGGTTGCTGGCTACAAAGATACAACAAATTTCTGAAAAAACGCTCATGAACGGCTTATTTTCTGCATTTTTTCCGAAAAAGGCCGGAAAAACACAAAAAAACAGGCAGTTACGAACACTCGCAACTGCCTGCCAACCGTTATTGCCTTGTGTTGTAGCGGGAGCCGGGATTGAACCGGCGACCTCATGATTATGAATCATGCGCTCTAACCAGCTGAGCTATCCCGCCATTCGGTTTTTGCGGCTGCAAAGGTACTACTATTTTTTGAATTCACAAAATTTTTCGAAATTTTTCTTTGTGTTTCATAGAAAAATAGTAATTTTGTAGCCAAAAAGAAGTATTACCCTTTGCTTTGAGAAAAGAGAGATGGGCAAACAACGCATAGACATAGAGTATCCGTTGGCAACCAAGTCGCCAAACATTGTTTGGGAGCAGATAAGCACAGCCCATGGGCTGGAGCGCTGGATAGCCGACCGCGTCAGCGAAGAAGACGGGGTCTTTACCTTTACCTGGGGAGAGGTGTGGACTGGGCAAGATGTCCGAAACGCCAGCCTGGTTGAGTATATCAAATATGACCGTATCCGCCTGAAGTGGGAGGAAGATGAAGACGAAACGTCATATTGGGAGATGCGCATAGAGAAAAGCGACCTTACGGGGCAGCTGAACCTGCTGATTACAGACTTCACAGACGATAGTGATGCTGATGCGCTCAGAACACTATGGGATGCCAACTTGCAGCGTCTGCACAGGGCCAGCGGCCTGTGAACGTGGCAGCTCTGGCCAGGGACCATACAGACATGTTTCGGATAAAGAAGTTAGACATATTCATTGCCAAGCAATTCGGGCTGTTGTTTGTTGCAACGTTCTTCGTCTGCCAGTTTGTGCTGATGATGCAGTCGTTGTGGCTCTTCATTGATGACCTTATAGGCAAGGGCCTGTCAGTGGAAGTGTTGGCGAAGTTCATGTGGTACATGGGGCTCAACCTTGTTCCGCAGGCGCTGCCGCTGGCCATTCTGCTCTCGTCGCTCATCGCCTACGGAAACCTGGGCGAAAGCTCAGAGCTGACCGCCATCAAGGCGGCGGGCATCTCGCTGTTGCAGTCCATGCGCTCGCTGATAGTCATTGTGCTGATGATAGCGGGCTTGTCGTTCTACTTCCAGAACGTCATCAGGCCGAGCGCCAACCAGCAGTTCTATCAGCTGCTGCTCTCCATGCGCCACAAGAGCCCGGAAGTGGAGATACCAGAGGGTGTGTTCTATCAGGGCATTCCCAACACCAACCTCTATGTCCAGAAGAAAGACCTGACCACGGGCATGCTCTACGGCATCATGATATACCGGCTGACCGGCTCGTACGAAGACCAGGCCATCATCTTGGCCGACTCGGGCATGCTGCAGTCAACCGCCGAGAAGAAGCACCTGCTGCTGACACTCTATAGCGGCGAGTGGAACGAGAACATGCGGTCGCAAGACCTGGGCAGCTCGGCTGCCGTGCCCTATCGCCGTGAGACCTTTGCCACGCGGCGCATACTGCTCGACTTTGATGGCGGTCTGAACATGGTAGATGGCTCTGGCATTGCCTCAGATGCCCGCTCGAAGAGCCTTCGGAAGATTTCCCATGACTTAGACTCCATCCGCGAATACAATGACAGCGTGGGGCGGCAGTTCTATGCAGAGGCGCAGCGCTCCACGTTCCGCAAGACTGAGATAGGGTCAGAGGATTCGCTGAAGGCAATAGCAGAGGCCAAGGCAGGGAAGGTCGATATAGACTCTGCCTTTGCGAAGCTGACCGACCGGGAGAAGCAGTTTGCGGTCAAGAGCGCCATGGAGTCGGCGCGCATCGAGTCGAACAGCCTTGAGATGAAGGGAGACTACGCCTATTCGCTGACCCGCCAGGAGCGTACCCACATCAGCGAGGGGGTCAACAAGTTCACGCTGACCCTTTCGTGCATCATCTTCTTTTTCATTGGTGCCCCGCTTGGCGCCATCATTCGCAAGGGCGGTCTGGGTGTGCCGGTCATTGTCTCGGTGCTGGTGTTTATCGTCTACTATATCTTTGAGAACTCCGGCACCCGCATGT
This sequence comes from Prevotella sp., assembly GCA_022511055.1. Classification (GTDB taxonomy): domain Bacteria; phylum Bacteroidota; class Bacteroidia; order Bacteroidales; family Bacteroidaceae; genus Prevotella. The sequence goes on from JAFLSH010000083.1 coordinate 6,222, forward strand.
ACCGCGATGACAACTGGGTCGTGTGGTTTGGCAAGGGCATCTCGACCATGGTGCTGACACCGTTGGCCATATTCTTCACCTACAAGGCCAACAACGATTCCGTGATGTTCAACATGGATTTCTACAAGAGCCTGTTCTATCGCATGTTCGGCATCCGCCAGAAACGGCATATCTTCAGAAAGGAAGTTATTATCACTCCCCCGGCCTATGCCGCTGATGCCGAACAGCTGGCCGCCATCACGCAGGCAGTCACTGACTACACGAAGGAACACAACCTGCTGCGCTGGCCAAACCCCATAAAGGTGTTCTTCCGCGAAGGTGATGACCAGCGCATCGAGGAAATCAGCCAGCAGCTGGAGCAGGTCATTGAAGACCTGAGCAACACTAAGGATAAGCAGGTGCTGCACGAGCTGAATCAGTATCCCGTGCTGGCCACCCGCGCCCACACCCGCCCCTTCAGGCGCCGCTGGCTCAACGCCATCGCCGGCCTGATTCTGCCGCTGGGATTGTTCTTCTACATCCGCATGCTGCGCTTCAGGCTTCGCCTTTATAATGACCTGCGCACCACCAGGCGCACCAATGCCAACCTGATTAACAGAATAGGGGACCTGATTTCGTGATACTAATTATAATAAAGTATAGAAAACACTTAACGTTAATATGGAAAACTATAAACTGAACACCATAGAAGAGGCCATCGAGGACTTTCGGCAAGGCCGTTTTGTCATTGTGGTTGATGATGAAGACCGGGAAAACGAAGGCGACCTCATCTGCGCGGCAGAGAAAATCACGCCGGAGATGGTCAACTTCATGCTGAAGTACGCCCGCGGCGTGCTGTGCGCCCCCATCACCATTACGCGGAGCCGGGAACTGGATTTGCCCCACCAGGTACAGGATAATACATCTGTATTAGGTACGCCCTTCACCGTAACGGTCGACAAACTGGAAGGTTGCACCACAGGCGTGTCGGCCCATGACCGCGCCGCCACCATTCAGGCTCTGGCCGACCCTGCCTCTACTCCGCAGACATTTGGCCGGCCTGGCCACATCAGCCCCCTCTATGCCCAGGACAATGGGGTCTTGCGCCGCAGCGGCCACACCGAGGCTGCAGTCGACCTCTGCAAGTTGGCGGGGCTGTATCCCGCCGGTGCGCTCATTGAAATCATGAATGATGATGGCACTATGGCGCGTATGCCTGAATTGCAGGCGTTTGCGCGCGAACACCAGATGAAAATCATCACCATCAAGGACCTGATAGCCTATCGCTTGAAGAAGGAATCGCTCATTGAGGTTGGCGAAGATGTCGATATGCCCACTGACTACGGCCACTTTCGGCTGATATCCTTTCGGCAGAAGAGCAACGGGCTGGAACATATCGCCCTTATCAAAGGCGAGTGGCAAGAAGATGAGCCTGTGCTGGTGCGCGTACACTCCAGCTGCATGACAGGCGATATCTTGGGGTCAAGGCGCTGCGATTGTGGCGAGCAGCTGCACAAGGCGATGCAGAAGATAGAGGCTGAAGGCAAGGGAGTCATTATCTACATGCAACAGGAAGGCCGCGGCATTGGGCTGATGAACAAGATACGCGCCTACAAGCTGCAAGAGCAGGGCTTCGATACCGTGGATGCTAACGTGCATTTGGGATTCAAGCCTGATGAGCGCGACTACGGCTGCGGGGCGCAGATGTTGCGCCACTTGGGTGTTCACAAGATGCGCCTGCTGACCAACAATCCCGTGAAGCGTGTCGGTCTGGAAGCATACGGACTGGAGATAGTGGAAAATGTACCCATTGAAGTAACGCCAAACGAGTATAATCTGCGCTATCTCAAAACCAAGCAGGACAGAATGGGGCATATATTGCACCTAAAATAGCTTTTTTTGGAAAAAAGAGTAACATTTCTTCGTCTAAAACGAATAAAATGATTACTTTTGCACCAAAATTGTAACACTAAGCAAAGAAAAATGGCACAATTATCTAATCGTTTGCAGCGTTTGGCCCCTTCGGCCACCTTGGCAATGTCGCAGAAAAGTTCAGAAATGAAGGCACAAGGCATTGATGTTATTAACATGAGTGTGGGTGAGCCGGATTTCAATACGCCTGATGCTATCAAGGAAGCTGCCAAGAAGGCTGTAGACGACAACTACTCCAGGTATTCTCCCGTACCGGGCTACCCCGATTTGCGAAAGGCTATTGTCAATAAGCTGAAGCAGGAGAATCAACTGGACTATACGGTCAACGAGATTCTGGTCTCGAATGGCGCCAAGCAGAGCGTGTGCAATGCGGTCATGGCGCTGGTCAATCCCGGTGAGGAAGTCATTATACCCGCTCCCTATTGGGTCAGCTACCCGCAGATGGTCAAGCTGGCAGGCGGAGAGCCGGTCATTGTCGAAGCCACCTTCGAGCAGAATTTCAAGATGACAGCCCAGCAGTTAGAGGCTGCCATCACCCCGAAGACGCGGATGCTGATACTCTGCTCACCCAGCAACCCAACGGGCAGTGTCTATAGCAAGGCCGAGCTGGAAGCGCTCGCCGAGGTGATACTTCGCCACGAAGACCTGTTCGTGCTGGCCGATGAGATTTATGAGCATATCAACTACGTAGGCAAGCATGAGAGCATCGCCCAGTTCCTGGGCATGAAAGAGCGCGCAATCATTGTCAATGGTGTCAGCAAGGCTTACGCCATGACTGGCTGGCGCATCGGCTACATTGCTGCCCCGGAGTGGATAGTCAAGGGATGCAACAAACTGCAAGGGCAGTACACCAGCGGCCCCTGCTCTGTCAGCCAGAAGGCGGCAGAGTACGCCTATACCGCCGACCAGCAGTGTGTTGAGGATATGCGGCAGGCATTTGAGCGCCGGCGCAACTTGATTGTCGAACTGGCTCGTGACATACCCGGGCTGGAAGTGAACGTGCCGGAAGGTGCATTCTACCTGTTCCCCAAGTGCAGCAGCTTCTACGGCAAGAAGGCCGGCGACCGGGTTATCAATGATTCCAATGACCTGGCTATGTACCTTCTGGAAGAGGGGCATGTGGCTACTGTTGGCGGCGATGCCTTCGGCGACCCTGCCTGCTTCCGCATGAGCTATGCCACCAGTGATGATAATATCCGCGAAGCCATGAAACGCATCAAGGAAGCATTGGCAAAACTCGGCTAAGCAACGGCGCAAGAAGAAAAAATGACAGTTTTCAACGTTAAAAGATGCTAAATTGGGCGAAACTCCGTGATATTTTGTTATCTTTGCGCTTGAATCTGCTAAAATGCCGTGCGTGAACGGAACAACAAAAGTGAGTATTTACAGAAAAATAGTACATTTACAAACTTAAATTATTTAATAACTAAAAAATCAAAATTAATTATGGCAACAACAACAAAGGCTGCAGCCCCAGCTAAGAAAAATTCGGGCTTCAAAGGTGTAAAGGATGCGTGGATCATTCTCGTTATCTGCTGTATTCTTGCTTACTGCTTCTATTTCTTCGTTCTCGGTGATCCAAGCCACTTCCAGGGCGGTGATCGTGCCGGTCACCCCGCTGACCTGATGGGTACTGTCTACAAAGGTGGTTTCGTGGTAGGTCTGATTATCACCCTGTTGCTCACCGTAGTCGTGCTGGGTGTTGAGCGTTTCTTCGCTATCAAGTCTGCCTCTGGTAAGATTAACCTTGCCAAGTTCACTGCTCAGGTGAAGGAAGCTATCAAGGCTCAGGATTTCTCGAAGGCTAAGGACCTGTGCAACAAGATGCAGGGCTCAGTGGCCAACGTAGTGCTGGCTTCTATCAACATGTACGAGACCGTTGAGAAGGATGACACTCTGAAGAAGGCTCAGAAGATTGCAAAGATTCAGCAGGCTCACGAAGAGGCTACTCAGCTTGAGATGCCTACACTGACCATGAACCTCCCGATGATTGCTACTATCGTATCACTCGGTACGCTGACCGCTCTGTTCGGTACTGTGCTTGGTATGATCGGTTCGTTCCAGGCTCTGTCTGCTGGTGGTGGTGCTGACTCTATGGCTCTGTCTGCAGGTATCTCTGAGGCTCTTGTGAACACGGCTTCTGGTATCTTGACATCATGGGTTGCTACCGTTGTTTATAACTTCTTCTCAAACAAGATTGACAAGCTGACGTTTGCACTTGACGAGGTTGGTTACACTATCGCTGCTACATACGATTCTAACCACCACGAGGCATAATTTGTTTTACCTCTTAATTCCTTAGACGCGATTATGGGTAAAATAAAAATTGAGAAAAAAGACATCTGGATCGACATGACGCCCATGTCTGACGTGATGACTCTGTTGCTCTGCTTCTTCATGTTGACATCAACATTCCTGACGCCGGAGCCAGTACAGGTCAACACGCCAAGCTCAGTGTCCGAGGTCAAGGTGCCCGAGAACGATGTTCTCAATATCCTGGTATCAGGTGAGGGTAACATCTACGTGGGCTCTGAGAACAAGAACACGATGCTGGAGATGATGCAGACGGTGACCGACAAGTTCGGTGTCTCGCTGACCGGCGAGAAGCTGAAGCACTTCCGTGAGGATGCCATGATTGGCGCCCCGATGGCCGTGTTCGAGTCATATTATGCCCTCGACCAAGAGAAGATGGGTGAGGAAATCCAGAAGTTGAGTATCCCCCTCGACAGTATCGACGGTGGGAAGAGTGAGTTCCAGGAGTGGGTTACGGCCGCTCGTGAAGCCAATCCCGACATTCGTATTGCCATCAAGGCTGATGCTAAGACCTCTTACTCAGTCGTGAAGAAGATGATGTCAGAGTTACAGGACATGAACGAGAACCGCTACCAGCTCATTACTAATCTTGACACTAAAAAACAGGCGGAGATCTAAGATATGGCAAA
>JAFLSH010000084.1 GCA_022511055.1 Prevotella sp.
GTTTTGGAAATTACTCCGTGAGTTTTGCCCGAAACTCACGGAGTTTTTCCCAAAAGTCATGGAGTTTTTTGACTTTTCGACAACCTACCTTACCTACCAAACCTACTATACCTACCGTACCTACCATATCTACTACCCAATCCCTAAACTGGGGGTGGCAATTTTCGCTTCATCACTGGAATCCTAAAGTGTAGAAAATAACATGAATTTAGTTAAAATCATGTATAGTCAGGGCCTTTGAAAAGACCACTATACATACCATAATAACCTAAAACACAGTTAGTTATATTGAAAAAATGTATAGTTGAACCATTTTTCAAAAAATAGAGTTACATTAGTTGTTGGTTGAACTAAATTTTTTGCCGCTGCCCCCAACCAGCGGCAGGGTTGGCTGGTTGGGGGAGTGGCGGCGCTCGTTTTTCATTTCTCTTCGTTCCTGTTCCCCTGCATCAGCCGGTGGAGCTTTTCCAGCAGCTTGTGGTTGGCCTCGGCTATTGGTGCATCGTCTATCTCGCGGATGTACGTGATGGTGGTATTGGTGTTGGTGTGGCCGAGTGCCTTCGAGATGATGGGCAGGTCGACGTTGTTGCGGAATGCAAAGCTGGCCCAGGTGTGGCGCATGGTGTAGGAGGTGATGTTCGCGCTCACCCCGGCCATTTCGGCTATGCGCTTCAGCGTGCGGTTATACCGGCCCAGGTTGGTGAGATACTGGCGCACGGCTTTCGCCTTGTCTTCAGAGGTGATGAAGGGAAAGACGTATTTGCTCCTCGGGGTGCGGTATCTGTCGATAATCTCCTGTATGCACGGCTCTATCTGGATGTGTACCGGCTGCCTGGTCTTGTGGCGGTAATACAGGATGATGCCGTCTGATATCTGCGAGTGTCGCAGGTAGGCTATGTCGACAAACGGCATGCCGAGGGCGTAGAGGCTGAAGAGCAACGTGTCCTGGCAGAGCTTCAGGTAGGAGTGGGGCGGCAAGACGAGCTGCCTGATTCGCAGGATGTCCTCGTCGGCGATGGAGCGCTTCCGTGTCTTCGTCTTTCCCATGAAGACGGTGGCGAAGGGGCTTTCCGCGACCTTCATCTTCTTTCTTGCCGCCACCTTATTATATAGGGTGCGCAGCGAGCGCATGTAGCACGAGATGGTGTTGAGGCAGATGCCCTTCGACTTCAGGTGCTGCTGGTAGTGTTCCATGAGCTGCCGGTCTATCTCGTCGACCAGCAGCGCGTCGCCCGTGAATGCCGTGAACGAGCGCAGTGCCGTCTGGTAGTTGTCTATGGTGCTGTTGCTCTTGTACAGCATCTCATCGGTTATTACTTGTTGCGCCAGCGTGGCGAACATCTGGTTTTTCCTGTTCTTTCTGAACATCTTGCCAAGCCTGAAGTTGGCATTAAACGTGATTGTAACCATGCTTTTGAAGTTAAAAAAGTTAGACAGTCTGCAATATAGCAAACTTTAGCGTATTACCCCACATTTTTTGCACAATTTTTCAATACTTTTTGTCGCACCTCGTGCCGGCGAGGTGTGACAATGGCAAAATAACAGCGGAAAACGAGAGTAAAACAAAATATAACAATTAATCATTTCCTAATTAAATTTAAACTAAAACGAGAGAGATTTATGAAAAAAAGATTAACAATGCTGCTGGCGACTCTCTTCCTGTTCATGGGGGGAGTGTTTGCCCAGACAAAGGTTAATGGTACCGTGATGTCTCAGGACGACGGACAGCCAGTCATTGGCGCCTCCGTTCTCGTCGTGGGTACAAACATCGGTGCGATTACTGATGCCAATGGTAAATTCTCGCTGACTGTTCCTGAAGGCAAGAAGAATCTTCGCATCACGTACGTGGGTATGGAACCTCTGGAGGTGAGTGCCCGCCCGAACATGCGCATCCTGCTGACCAACGACCAGCGCGCCCTTGACGAAGTGATTGTCGTTGGCTATGGTACGCAACGCCGCGAGGCCAAGACGGGCTCTATCACGACCGTCTCTGGCGACGAGCTGGCTGAGATTCCGGCCGTGTCGGTCGACAAGATGCTGGCCGGTAAGCTGGCCGGTGTGATGGTGACACAGAACTCCGGGCAGCCGGGCTCTGCCTCGAGCATCCGCATCCGCGGTACCAGCTCTATCACGGCCGGTAACAACCCGCTCTATGTCATCGACGGTGTTGCCATCTCGATGGATGCCGTGATTAACGGCGATGCTGACTGGGAGCTGGGTAACGACGGCTCTATCAACCCGCTGTCACAGCTGAATCCGAATGACATTGAGTCTATCACGGTGCTGAAGGATGCTGCCGCTGCCTCTGTCTACGGCAGCCGTGCCGCCAACGGTGTCATCTTGGTGACGACCAAGAGCGGCAAGGAGGGCAAGAGCCGCTTCACCGTGCGCGCCAAGTATGGCCTCTCGCAGCTGGCCAACGACAACGGCTTCCGCATGATGACCGGGCAGGAGCTGCTGCAGTATCAGCGCGATGCCATCAAGAACGCCGGCATGGACCCTGACAATCCCACCAGCGCCTACTACCGCCCATACGAGCTGCTGACCCGCCCCCAGACGAACTGGATGGACCACTTCACCCGCATGGGTCACAACCAGGAGTATGAGGTCAACATGTCTGGCGGCACGGGCAAGACGAAGTACTACAACTCGGTGTCTTACAACAACACGGAGGGTATTGTCTACGGCAATGACTTCCAGCGCATGTCGGCCCGTGTCAACGTAGACCACGAGATTAACTCTCACCTGACTACGGGCAGCCGCATCACGGCCGGCTACACGGAGAGCAACGACGTGCCCATGCAGTCGCTCTACTACTCAAACCCCATCTTTGCCGGTCAGACCATGCTGCCCTGGATTCCCGCCTATACGGAAGACGGCCAGCACAATGTCAACATTCCTGAAAACTCGTTCACCAACCCGCGTGCCACGGCACAGTATGACGACCAATGGGTCAAGAAGTACAGCTTCCTGGGCAGCTTCTACCTGGCGTGGAAGCCTGTTCGCCAGCTGACCATCAAGACCACCAACGCCGCCGACCTCTCCATCAGCGAGAGCCGCCGCTACTGGTCGCTTGAAGCTCACAACTATGACGATGGCTACCCCATTCTTCAGCAGACACAGGCCATGCGCCGGGTGCTGACCACCTCGAACACCGCCACCTGGGAGGACACCTACCTTGACAAGCACAGTGTACGCCTGCTGGCCGGTCAGGAGGCTGTGGGCACTTACTGGTGGTCGAACTACCAGTCTATCGGCGAGATGAATCCCGAAATCCCCTACCTGCCTTCAGGTAACCAGTCGGGCAGCGACTTCGGTGCTGACTACAGCTTCTACAAGGATGCCCTGTTGTCGTTCTTCGGCATACTGGACTACAACTTCGACTCGCGCTACTATCTGCAGGCTTCTGTCCGTGCCGACGGCTCTTCGCTCTTCGGCAAGAACAAGCGCTGGGGTACGTTCTGGTCTGTCGGCGGCTCGTGGAACATTCACAACGAGAAGTTCATGGCCGACGTCAAGTGGCTCGATGTGCTGAAGCTGCGCGCCAGCTACGGTGTCAACGGTAACAACAACATTGACCACTACCTGCAATACGGTACATACACCACCACATCTTACAACGGTCTGATGGGTATGCGCCCCGACACGCCGGCCAACGACGAACTGTCATGGGAGCGTAACTTCTCGTGGAACGTTGGTGTTGACTTCCGCTTCCTGAAGCGTTTCTCGGGTAGCATTGACGTGTATCACCGCAAAACCACCGACATGCTGCTGAACAAGGCGCAGTCGAGTACCTCTGGCTTCAACTCTGCCATGACTAATGTCGGCTCTATGCGCAACGCCGGTATTGAGTTCCAGCTCGATGCCAACATCATTGACAAGAGCGACTGGAAGTGGGATTTGGGCTTCAACATTGCCCACAACAGCTCGAAGATTCTTGAGCTGGCAGGCGACGACATGATGGGTACGAGCCTCTACCGCTATATTGTCGGCGAGCATCTCTTCACCTTCTACCTGAAGGACTACTACGGCGTAAACCCGGCCAACGGTGAGCCCCTGTGGCGCAACGAGGCCGGTGAGATTACCAACAACTACAACGATGCGGCCTACATCAAGTGTGGCAGCCCCGAGCCTACCTACACCGGCGGTGTCAACACGACCGTTTCGTGGAAGAATCTCTCGCTGAGCGTGGTCGGCGAGTTCAAGGGTGGCAACAAGGTCTACATTCAGGAAAACCGCTACTTCCAGTCAGACGGTAACCAGATGGCGATGAACCAGGCTGCCAGCGCGCTGAACTACTGGAAGAAGCCGGGCGACACGGGCTGCAACCCGAAGCCCATTGCCGGTAACACCAACAATGCCTACATGTACTACAACACCCGCTTCCTGGAGAAAGGCGACTATTTCCGCATCAAAGACGTAACACTGGCCTACCAGCTGCCTCAGACACTGCTCGGCAAGGCTGGCATTCAGGCAACGAAGCTCTACCTGAGCGGCTTGAATCTCTACACGTTCCACGATGTCAACTTCTGGGATCCCGAGCGCGGCGTTGCCGGTATGGGAGCTGGTATCTATCCTGTGAGCAAGAGCATTGTGGTAGGTCTCGATGTGACATTCTAATAAAGCATTTCACGTAAACCAAAAGAAACAATTAAGATATGAAAAAGATTATATTGGGAATGACTCTGATGGCTGCCGCCGGAACGTTCTGCTCGTGCAGCGGTTTTCTGGATGAGGAGCCCGAACTGAGTCAGAGTAATGAGTTGACCCTTGCCAAATATGACGGTCTGAACAGTGCCGGCGCTGCGCTCTACACCTTCTTGCAGAGCTGCGACTGGTATGACGGACAGTTCATCTTGCAGTCTGAGTTGCGCGGCGGCAATGCCAAGAACCCCGTCTCGCTGCCCGGCTCCGGCCGCTATCGTGGCGACACGCAATGGAACTACACGGCCGAAAGCACCTCGCCCATCTGGGCCTATGCCTACTACACCATCACCTGGGCAGACAATATCCTGAACAACCTGGAGGGAAAGTCTGAGGCCGGTGTGACCGAACAGGACTGGAACAACCTGAAGGCCGAAGCCCTGTTCTTCCGTGCCCTGTGCCACTTCGACCTGGTGATTACCTACGCCCAGCCCTACTCTCAGGGCCGCGACAACTTAGGCATACCCGTTATCCTTGTCACTGAGAACGGACAGCCTGCCCGCAATACCGTCGGCGAGGTGTACGACCAGATTGTCACCGACCTGACGGATGCCGAGAGCCTGATGGCCGACAACTACACCCGCCCGGGTGTCAGCGACCCCACGGCCGTTGTCTCCAAGCCAGCCGTTCAGGCCCTGCTCTCACGCGTCTATCTCTACATGGGCGAGTGGCAGAAGTCTGCCGACTATGCCACGAAGGTCATCAACAGCGGCAAGTACAGACTGCTGTCTGGCAGCGACTACCTGACCATGTGGTCTGCCTCTGTCTACCCCGCCAACACGGAGATTATCTTCGGCATCTACGGCTCAAAGAAGAACAGCTACTGGGATGACTCGGGCTGGACACACCTGCCCTGGCTGCTCGACCCCGCCGGCTCTGCCGACGTGTGCGCAACGAGCGACCTGGTAGACCTCTATGATGCCGGCGACATCCGCCTGCAGCTCTTCACCAAGAACGAGAACGACAACATGGTGACCAAGTATTCCGGCAAAGAAGGCGGCTCGCCCAAGGAGACCAACATTCCCGTGCTGCGCCTGGCCGAGATGTACCTGAACCGTGCCGAGGCCATTGTACGTGGTGCCTCTGTCAGCGGCGTGACCGCCCAGTCTGACCTTCAGGCCGTGGCCGGCAACCGTGGCGTAGCCGCTCCGCAGCCCTCTGAGACCAGCGTGTTCAACGAGCGCCGCAAGGAACTCTTCTTTGAAGGCCATATCGTCTACGACCTGGCACGCTGCAAGCGCGACCTGGCACGTACCGACTTCGACGGTGTGGTGAACAAGGACATCAAGGCCGGCGACTACAAGTGGGCCATGCCTATCCCCAGCCGCGAGTGCAACGCCAACCCGAACATGGAGCAGAATCCCGGTTATTAATCATTGAAAACTTAGAATTGACAATAAAACTATGAAGATATTCAAATTAACATACGGACTGATGGCGGCTACCATGCTCTCACTGGCATCGTGCGACATCAATGACTTACCTGAGTTCAGCGACTCCGATGCCTACGTGGCTTTCTCAAGTGCCACGGTGACTGTCGGCGAGGCTGCCGGCTCAGTGGAAATCCCTGTCATGCTGACTTCACTGAAAGGTCTCTCGGCTGAGGTTGCCGTAGAGGTGGTGACAGAAGAGTCTACCGCCGTTGAGGGCACAGACTTCACGATTGAGACCCAGAGTGTCAGCTTCACGCCAGAGAGCAACACGGCCTATGTCAAAATCAACGTTGTTGACAACGACGAGTTCACCGGCAACAAGACCATCAAGCTGAAGCTGGGCGACACCAGTGTCAACCTGGGTGCTGCCAAGACCTGCACTGTGACCATTGAAGACGACGAACACCCGCTGCTCTTCATCTTAGGCACTTACAGCGGCTCTGCCGACTCCTACTTCTCAAGCCGCGGTCACTACGACTGGGATATCATCGTTGAGCGCGACAACGAGGACAACAACAAAGTGTGGATTGGCAACCTCGACCCGTTCTTTGTGGCCAACGGCTTTGTAGCTCCTGATGCCAACTACTTCTATGGCTTCGTGAACGAGGAGAAGACCGAGATTCGCGTACCTGTCGACCAGGAGGTGGGCTACCAGACCTATGTGCTGGCTGGCTTTGACGACCCAGACCCAGATGAGGGCAACGTGCTGGAGACCGGCTCTAACATGATTATCGAAATCCACGACGGCGGTGCCAAGCTCGTTATTCCCAACGCCTGGGGTATCACCGGCTGGTATAACCTCTTCTATGGCGGTATAGAGTTTCACAAGAAATAATCACTTTTAAAGCGTAAAAAACATGAAAAAACTGATATATAGTTTAGCTTTCGCTGTTGCGGCCCTGACCAGCTGTACCACCTGGGAGGAGCCTGTGACTGAGAATTATGGCGACGGCCCAGACATTGCCATTGCTGTGACGGCAACGACCGACAACTCGTTCACGTTCACACTGACACCGGCTGCCGGCACACAGTTCTATAACTTCATTGTCGACGAGAATCCCGAGCCAGAGGAACTGGACAACACCATGCTGCTGAAAGGCAGCTATGGCAACGCCGGCAATCTGCTGAATGCGGCAACGGATGCCACTGTCACCCTGACGGTTGGCGCCGAGCCTAACACGACTTACCAGATTTATGCCGTTGCCGCCAACGACAAGGGTATTGTCGGCGCAGTGGCCGTGGCCTCTGTGACCACCACCGACGGCGAAGCGCCGGCACTGGACTCAGACCCCTTCGAGCAGCAGCCTGCCGCCAAGGCCGTTGATGTCTGGTTTGACCAAGACCTGATTCGCGGCGAGGGTGCTGTGACTGCTGTCTACTACAAGGAGTGGGACTGGGAAAACCCGGTCGCCGTGCCTGCTGACGAGATTGTGGTGACCGTTAACGGCCCGAAGGCTACCTTTGCCGCCCCGACTACGCCTGACGGTGCTATCGTTCTCTTCTCGTGGGCACAGGGTGCTTTCGTTGATGCCAAGGGCAATCAGTGCGGTGCTTTCACCACGACCTATGACGAGGCCACCGATGCCTTCGTTGGCGCATACGTGGAGAACAAGAAAGTGGAGTTTGCCATTGCCGACGACTACTTTACCGCACCTGAGGTGGGAAGCGCATTCCGCAACCCGGAGCAGTTCAAGGGTGTCATTAACTTCGGCTTCGACATCTTCCGTATCGACAGCGAAGTGAAGACCGGCGATGTGTGCGTGACTTACAGCGGCGCCCTCAGGACCTCAACGGTCAAGCTCTCTGCCGACCAGTGGTCAGTGGCAGGCCAGGAGCTGACGTTCACTCTGCCCGACGGCATTGAGCCTAACGACGTGGTGACGGTCAGCATCAAGGGTGGCGTGTTCTACGATGTCTATGGCAACCCCAATGCCGCCTATGAGAATGGTAATGCCCAGTGGATATACGTAACGATGACTGTCGACGAGATGGTGGGCACTTACAACCTGACCTATATCTCGTACTGGGATGAGACTGCCACGCCGATAGACATGGGCAGCTTCACCATTGCCGTGGACGAGGAGGCAGACAACGGTCTTATCATCAAGGACTTCTACGTGAAAGGCTCTGTGATGAAGGCTACCTGCAATCTGGCTAACAAGACCATGGTTATTCCCGACATGCAGATTCTTGGCGAGGTGGAAGATGCAGAGGGTACTTATGGTCTGGTCTTTGCCACTGCCGACGGCTCTGATGCTGCCGTGTTCAAGTTCGATGCCGAGGCTGGCACGTTCAGCCCTGCCGGCATGTGGGGTGTCTATGCCTTCGATGCCGCCTACGAGGAAGAGATTGGCTGGTGGGATGCCGCCGCAACCTCTCTCTTCAGCAAGGTTGAGGCCGCTGCCAGCCGCAAGATGGCCACCAAGGCCGGCCGCCACGCCTTTTCTGTGAAGAAGGTGTCGGCTCCGGCCAGCCGCAGCCTGACCAAGCACATCCGCAAGTAATTGCAGCTTACATAGAATCCTCTTTTTCCCCGCATCATGCTCAGGGGAGAAAGAGGATTTTTTGCATTCTGACAAGCAAAGAACACGAATAGACCCAAGACAATATGAAGAAGAAGTTTGCAATGGCGTTCCTGGCGCTAACCGTAGCGATGTCTGCCCGTTCCGCCGAGGTCAGCCGCGACCAGGCAGTCAGTATTGCCCGCGAAAAAGTGGGCGGCGATGTGGAAAGCGTTCAGGCGGTCAGCCACGAGGGGCAGAAAGCCTACTATGTTGTGCAGTTCCGGCAGGGCGGCTGGGTGCTGGTGAGCGCCGACGACTGTTCCATGCCCGTTATCGGCTACTCGCCCGACGGCATCTACCAGACGGAAGGGCAGCCCGAGAATGTGCGTGGCATGATGGCGCAATACGGCGAACAGATTATCCGCAACAAGCGGCTGGGCGGCCAGCCCCATGCGCTGTGGCGCGCCGATACCCGTGCGGCCAAGGCTCGCGCCCAGGCCGATGCCAGCGGGAAGATTGCGCCGCTGATTACCGTGAACTGGAATCAGACGGGCAGCTACAAGAAGTACTGCCCACAGGATGCCAAGGGGCAGGCCGTGGTGGGCTGTGTGGCCGTGGGCATGGCGCAGGCCATGAGCGTGGCGCGGTGGCCGGCCCGCCCCGTGGGCAACCACGGCTATACGCACGACACTTACGGCAGCATCTACGTAGACTACGACAAGGAGCCTGACTATGACTGGAATGCCATTCTGACTGGTGCTAACGGCCGCGACGATGTGGCCCGCCTGCTCTGGCATTGCGGTGTGGCGGTCAACATGGACTACGGTGTCGACGGCTCTGGCACACAGACCTCACTCGTTCCCAATGCGCTGAAGACCTACTTCGGCTATCCGCCCAGTGTCAAGTTCTACAGCCGCAAGAACTACGACGGCGACTGGGCAGAGCTGATACTCAATGAGCTGACGGAGGGGCGCGCCGTGACCTACAGCGGAGCAGACCCCGTGAAGAGCTACGGCCACTGCTTCAACCTTGACGGCTACGACGGCTCGTTTTTCCACGTGAACTGGGGGTGGGGCGGCACCAACAACGGCTATTTCGGGCTTGACGGCCTGAAGGATGCCACGATGGACATGAACTACACCGAGAGCCAGGGTGTGGTGGTGGGCATCCGGCAGCCATCAGACATGCCCAGCAACATCGACCTGTCATGCAGGGTGGTACAGGCCGGACAGCCCGCCGGCACGGTGGTGGGCGACGTGCTGGTGGAGAGCGAGGCCGCCAACCCTGTCTACCGCTATGAACTGCGGGGCAAGTACAGCGCGCGCCTGCACAAATACCTGGATGCGCCATTTGAGGTGGTGGACAACCAGCTGCTGACCACCGAGGTGCTGCCCGTTGGCACGCAGACCGTGACCATTACGGCCACGAACACGCAAAACCTCGGCTCGGTAGAGCGCACGTTCAACATCACGGTGACGGCCGATGCCACGGCCATCAGCGAGGTCTACCCCGGCGGTACTGTCAGCCGGCGGTGCTACTCGCTCTCGGGTGAACGGCTGAGTGCCCCCCGCCGCGGTGTGAATATCATCAGCACCGTGCAGCCTGACGGCACGACCAAAAGCATAAAAATACTGAAATAGACGATAAGAAGATGAGAAAGACCATTGCTACAACGCTGCTGCTGGTGACCGCACTGGCCGTGACGGCACAGAAATATGAGGCGAACACGAAATGGCCCTATCTGTACAAGGACTTTACGGAAGGAACCATCTATCTTGAGGGCAACCAGAAAAGCAGCACTTCGGAACTGAACATTCACCTCTGGGGCAACGCCCTGCACTATCTGGGTGCTGACGGCCGAATCTACCAGAGCAGCGACCAGAAAGTGCGGCGTGTGGAGATAGGCGCTGATGCCTATATCTTTTCCGACCACAAGCTGGTGCGGATTATTGCCGCCGAGGGCACTGACCTGTTGGTGCTGCTGACACGCGCCAACTTCGATGCGCTGAATGCCGGCACGGGGGCATACGGAGCCAGCCTGAACTCATCGGCCAGCCGCGACCTTTCATCGCTCGACCTGGGCGGGCTCGACACGCCAGAGTTAGGCAAGATGCTACAGGAAAGGAACGAGGGGCGCACCATTCCCCTGCAAGAGCAGTACTACTTCATCATTGGCGGCCAGCAGATAGAGGCCACGAAGAAAGGAGTGGAGAAGTTCGTGGGCGACGAC
Organism: Prevotella sp.; assembly: GCA_022511055.1. Lineage (GTDB taxonomy): Bacteria > Bacteroidota > Bacteroidia > Bacteroidales > Bacteroidaceae > Prevotella. The sequence goes on from JAFLSH010000084.1 coordinate 10,872, forward strand.
AAGGCCGACAGCCTGAAACAGTTTCTGAAAGAACACAAGACCAAGTGGAAACAGGAAGCCTCGCTCCGCGAGCTGCTGAAATTCCTTGCTGC
>JAFLSH010000085.1 GCA_022511055.1 Prevotella sp.
GCCTGTTCTTTTCTGCGCCTGTCGGGTTTCTTTGCAGAAATGTAGGGTTGGTTGCGCCGACCGACTTCCGTAGTTTCGCAAAGAGTTTTGCGAAGATGGCCATAATATGGCGAATTGTGTGTGTCTGATTCGTTGGATAGCGAAAAAATGTGTATCTTTGCAGGCAAATCACGTGAAGAGTAACCTAAAAGAACGATAGATAATGAAACTGATTTCATGGAACGTAAATGGCCTGCGGGCCTGTGAGGGCAAGGGCTTCAGCGAGACCTTCAGGGCGCTGGATGCCGATTTCTTCTGTCTGCAAGAAACGAAGATGCAGGCCGGTCAGCTCGACCTGACTTTTGAAGGCTATGAGTCGTACTGGAACTACGCCGACAAGAAAGGCTATTCCGGCACCGCTATTTTCACCCGCCACAAGCCCCTGAGTGTAACTTACGGCATTGGCGTTGACCAGCACGACCACGAAGGGCGTGTCGTCACACTGGAAATGGCCGACTTCTTCCTGGTCTGCTGCTATACGCCCAACTCCCAGGATGGGCTGAAGCGGCTGGACTATCGCATGACGTGGGAAGCCGACTTCCGCGACTATCTGAAGCGGCTTGACCGCCAGAAGCCTGTCATCCTGTGCGGAGACCTGAACGTGGCTCATGAGGAGATAGACCTCAAGAATCCCAAGACCAACCACCGCAACGCCGGTTTCACGGATGAGGAGCGCGCCCAGTTCTCCAGCCTGCTGGCCAGCGGCTTCAAGGACACCTTCCGCACGCTCTATCCCGAACAGGCCACCTACTCGTGGTGGTCGTACCGCTTCCAGGCGCGGCAGAAGAACGTCGGCTGGCGCATCGACTACTTTGTCGTCTCTGAGCGGCTGATGCCGCAGGTGGCCGATGCCAAGATTCACACCGACATCATGGGCAGTGACCACTGCCCGGTGGAGCTTGACCTGCGCTGAGGGCATTCTTTTCAGGGTCGTCTTTTCTCATCATACGTCTTCTATCTGCCAATAGTTGTCGCAGTCATAGCAATAGCCTATCCCGTTTTCGTCTATTACTGTGTTCCTATTAGCAGCATTGCTACGCATCCTCCTAATCCTCGTGTGGTTGCCCATTTAGCCATATCAGTTGCAAAGATACGAAAAATTGGCGAGAGAAAGAAATCCACACTAAATATTCTTAATTTATTGGGCATAGTTTTTGCAGTGTCTGCAATTTAACGTATCTTTGTAAGCTAAAATGTTATGATAGACAGGCAGACAGTAGACAAGATTATTGATGCGGCACAGATAGTGGATGTCGTGGGTGAGTTCGTGACACTTCGTAAGACTGGCGTGAACTACAAGGGGTTGTGTCCGTTCCATGACGATAGTAATCCGTCGTTCATGGTCTCGCCTACCAAGAATATCTGCCATTGCTTCGTGTGCGGGAAGGGCGGAACGCCCGCCGGTTTCCTGATGGAGCATGAGCAGATAACCTATCCCGAGGCGCTGCGCTGGCTGGCACGGAAATACAATATCGAAGTTGCAGAAAAGGAACTGACCGATGAAGAACGGCGCGAGCAGGGCGAGCGCGAGTCGCTGTTCATTGTCAACGAGTGGGCGTGCAGCTGGTTTCACAACACGCTGAAGAACGACCCTGATGGCGTGGCCATGGGCAAGCAGTATTTCCGCAGCCGCGGCATCCGTGATGATATCATCGAGAAGTTCCAGTTGGGCTATGCGCCGCAGAATCGGACTGCACTATATCAGGAAGCCATGGCCAAAGGCTATCAGAAAGAGTATTTGGTGAAGACGGGGCTTTGCATGGAGAATGAGCGCGGGGTTTACGACCGTTTTTCGGGGCGGGCCATGTTTCCGTGGTTGAATGTCAGCGGCAAGGTGGTGGCATTTGGCGGCCGTGTGCTTGACTCGCGCACCAAAGGCGTAGACCAGAAATACGTCAACTCGCCCGACTCAGATATCTACCACAAGGAGCGTGAGCTTTACGGCATCTATCAGGCAAAGAAAGCTATTGTCAAAGAAGATTGCGTGTTCATGGTGGAAGGCTACACCGATGTCATAGCCATGCACATGGCAGGTATTGAGAACGTGGTGGCCAACAGCGGTACGGCACTCTCTTTCTCGCAAGTGAGGCTGTTGCACCGCTTTACGGAAAACATCACACTGCTCTACGATGGTGATAAGGCGGGTATCAATGCAACTATGAGAAGTGCCGATATGCTGCTGTCGGAAGGCATGAAAGTCAGAATGCTGTTGCTGCCCGATGGTGATGACCCAGATTCGTTTGCCCGCAGGCACTCCACGCAGGAGTTGAAGCAATATATAGAAGCACATCAGCAAGATTTCATCACATATAAAACGCAGCTGATGGTGGAAGGCGTGAGTGACCCCATCAAGCGCTCGGGTGCCATTGATGGTGTCGTGAAAAGCATCTCTGTGATTCCCAATCCGATTTTGCGTTCTACCTATATCAGCGAGCTGGCTTCGCGGGTAGGGTTGAGGGAGCAGTTGCTGATAAATTCAATGAACGGCTACATCAGCAGCGATTTGGAAGAGAAACGGAAGGTGCGTGAGCGCGAACAGCAGCGGGCGCAGGCAGGGGCGCAGGGTGAACAGCAGCAGCCGACTGGCAATGAGTCGCCAGAGGAACGGCCGGCAGCAGCTGCCCCCACCGCCGATTTCATTGGTCTGCACACGGCACAGGAGCAGGCTTCCGAGGTGGAGATGCTGCTGGTGCGTGAGATTATCCGCCACGGCGAGGAGATTATCTATGATAGCATTGAGATGGAGAATGGCCAGACTATCAGCTTCAACGTGGCCCAGTATCTGGATTACGATTTGGGGCAAGATGGCATCTCCTTCAGTCAGCCCGCCTACAACCAGATTCTTGCCGAGGCTGTAGCCCACAGCGGCGAAGAGGGCTTCAAGGCGGAGACTTATTTCACCAATCACCCCGACATTGCCATCAGTCAGCTGGCTACACGACTGGCCATAGACCGCCATCAGCTTGGCGGGCGCTTTGCGGTGCAGCCGCGTGAGGGGTCGCTCTGCCAGCGGGTGGTACATCTGGTGATGGACTTCAGGCGGAACTTGCTCGACCAGCAGCTGCGCGGCATACAGACGGCCATGAGGCAGGCGGGTGACCATGAGCGCGTGATGCAGCTGATGCAGGAGTTTAAGGAGGTAAAGGAGCTGCGCGACATGCTGGCCCGGCGGTTAGGGTGCGATATCGTGTCGTGAGGCGGCGGCAGCCTGTCATAAAGAGAACAAGGAAAACAGTAACATAGTCAGAGATAGAACAGTGTATTATATTGAGAAAAAACTTGAGATTTCTGCCAGCCACAGGCTGGTGGTTGACTACGAGAGCAAGTGTTCGCAGCTGCACGGGCATAACTGGGTGATAACCATCTATTGCCGGGCGCGCGAACTGAATCAGAACGGCATGGTGGTCGATTTCACGGAAGTGAAGCGCAAAATCAAGGGTGTGCTTGACCATCAGAACTTAAATGATGTGCTGCCCTTCAATCCTACGGCCGAGAACATTGCGCGGTGGTGCGTGGAGCAGATTCCGCAGTGCTATAAGGCCACCGTTCAGGAGAGCGAGGGCAACATAGCCGGGTACGAAGAAGACTGAGAAGGGGGTATGCTGTATCGGGTGAACGACATCTTCTGTTCGCTGCAAGGCGAGGGGCACCACACGGGGCGTGCGGCGGTCTTCGTGCGCTTTGCGGGCTGTAACCTGCGCTGTCCTTTCTGCGATACGGACTTCGAGAGCTATCGTGAGATGACCACCGCCGAGCTGCTGGCGGCCGTCTGCGGCTATCGCCCCCGGTTCATTGTGCTGACAGGGGGAGAGCCCACGCTTCAGGTAGACAGTGCTTTGGTGGCGGCGTTGCAGGCAGAGCAGTTTGAAGTGGCCATGGAAAGTAACGGCACCCACGCGGCTCCGGCCAACCTTGACTGGCTGACAGTCTCGCCGAAAGGTAACCTGGCGGTCAGCCGCTGCCACGAATTGAAGGTCATCTTTACTGATGAGGCTTCGGTCTCAGACTTTGGTGTCGAGGCAGACTATTACTATCTGCAGCCCTGCGATACGGGTGACAGCCAGCGCAACGAGGCCATTGTGGCGGCCTGCGTGGCGTATGTCAAGTCGCACCCGCAGTGGCGGTTGTCACTGCAGACCCACAAGCTGGCACATTTCAAGTAGTTGGGGGAGGGTAGCGTATGCACGGGCTTAACCTTGTCTTGGTCGTTGTCTATCAGATTGTGGTCATCATTGCCATAGTCCAGGTGCTGATGGACAACCGCCAGCCGGCCAAGACCATGGCGTGGGCGCTGGTCATCTGGTTTGTGCCCGTGATAGGCATTCTGTTCTACATTTTCTTTGGCCGTAACACGCGCCGGGAGCGGCTGGTCAGCCAGCGCTCGCTCGACCAGCTGTCGAAGCGCTCGATGCTGGGTTTCGTGGAGCAGCACGACCTGCATCTGCCAACGGAGCATAAGCCTGTCATTGACCTGTTTATCAGCCAAAGCTTTTCGTTGCCTTTTCAGGCTAATCAGGTGGCCATCTACCGCAACGGCTACGAGTTCTTTCCCGCCTTGTTGGCTGCGATAGCCCGCGCTAAGAGCCACATTCATATCGACATCTACATTTTTCAAGATGATGCCTTGGGGCAGCTGGTGGCCGATGCGCTCATAGAGAAAGCCCACCAGGGCGTGGAAGTGCGGATTGTCTATGATGATGTAGGGTGCTGGAAAGTGAGGCGCGGCTTCTTCGAGCGCATGCGCGAGGAAGGCATCGAGGTGATGCCGTTTTTGCCTGTAAACTTCCCTTCGTTCACCTCGAAAGTCAACTATCGCAACCATAGAAAGCTGATTGTTATTGACGGTCAAACGGGTTTCATTGGCGGCATGAACATTGCTTTGCGCTATGTCAAGGGCGTGGGCAGCCAGTCCTGGCGCGACACGATGGTGCAGATTGAGGGCAGTGGTGTCTATGCCTTGCAGCGGGCGTTCTTAGTCGACTGGTATTTCGTAGACCGCACACTGATAAGCGACCGCAAGTACTATCCAGAGCTGTCGCAGCGGCAGCTTGCTGGGGGTGCGCCCTGCGCCTTGTTGCAGGTGGTTACCAGCGGCCCAGTCATGCCCTATCCCGAAATTATGCAGGGGTTTGTGCGGATTATCATGGCGGCGCGGCGGTATGTCTACATCGAGACCCCCTATTTCCTGCCGACAGAGCCAGTTCTGTTTGCGCTGAAGACAGCCGCCTTGGCGGGCATCGACATACGCATTCTTGTTCCGCGGACCAACGACACGTGGTTTTCGGAGTGGGCCAGCCGCAGCTATCTGCGCGAGGCTGCCGAGGCAGGCATAAAGGTGGGGCTCTACACGCCGGGCTTCCTTCACTCCAAACTGATGGTCTGCGATGACAGTATCTCGACTTGTGGCTCGGCCAATGTCGATTTTCGGTCGTTTGAAAACAATTTCGAGGCTAACGTATTCCTGTATGATGAGGGAATAGCCCGCCAGATGAAACAGCTCTTCTTAGATGATGAAGCGGAGTCGGTGCAGTTCGCCTCATTGTCTGAACGTGCCCGACCCCGCTTCCATGTTCGCTTATGGGAATCGTTGGTGCGGCTGCTATCACCGCTGATGTGATATTGTCATTTCTTTACAAACTTGTAGTTGGCGGTGTGGCCTTGTGCATCAGTGATGCGCGCCACGTAGATGCCGCTGCCTAACTGGCCAACAGGCATCTCGGCATATCCCGACTGCGCGGTGGCGCGGCGGTGGCCGATGTGCTGACCCGCCATGTTGTAGAGGTCTGCCTCGACTATGCCGTCGGCAGCCCCCCTGACAATCAGGTTGTCAAGCACGTAGCGCACTGAGAGTGCAGCCTGCCCTTCCGCCGTTGGGCGGCGGATGCCTACGGTTTCATCTTGCTCAACAGCTTGCAGGTAGCTGCTTGTCAGGTTGGCTTTGGCAATAGTGGGCACGTTCATGACATACACCTCAGCCCCGCCATCGGGATAGCGGCCTACGCTCTGGTCGCCCGTGTGCCGTGTGTAGATGATGCAGTCGTTCCACGAGCCGTCTGCGGCGGTCAGCATGACCTCGCCGCCTTCCTGTGCTAACTTGAACGAGGCATGCAACTGGCTCTGCGCCTCAAGATTGTCGCACCAGATGATAAGGTAGCCGTGGGCAGGAATGACGGTTGAAGCCTGTCCCTGACCTTTGGTAATCTGGTATTTCTCTGGCTTCTTGAGGTTGTCGGTCAGATACATGCCCTCAACATCAATCGGCTCGTCTGTGGTGTTGTAAAGCTCTATCCAGTCGTTACGCTTGAAGTGTTCGTTGACAAAGATGTCATTGGCCGCACTTACCTCATTGATGCGTACCGGCGTGAGCCCCTGCTGCTGCCGTTCCTGTTCGCTGAGCGGTGTGAAGCAGGCTGTCAGTACCAGACCGCTCTCTTCCGGCAGCTCATAGACGGAGTTGGTGCTGACGGTAACGCTGCCTTGCTTCCAGCCCTCAAAGACGTAGCCGGCAGGCGCTTTCGCCTCGAGCGTAATCGGAGCAAAAAGCTGGCCGGTGAAGTTGGCGTAAGGCACCTCAAGACCGTTTACGTAGAGCTTTGCCTGTTCTGTGTCAGCACTCAGCTTTACGGCCAGTTTCTTCGCACTGCCCAGTTGCATCGGCTTGTAGGCTTGCATGTAGTTCGACATCTTGGTGGTGCGGTCTTTCAGTTTGCTCTTAATCGTATTGGCGGCGCGCTCAGGACTGTTGCCATCGGGCTGCGACATCACTTGCTGCATCAGCTGATTCATGGGCTGAACGTGCTTCAGCAGTTCATCGACGATACTGCCGGCACGTGTGGGCTCGAACACGCTGCCCCCGATAAGGCAGAAGGTGTCAATGAACTTCCGGCGATAGGAATCGTGGCCTAATAGGTTGAGGAAGAAATTGACAAACTCCATGTTCTTGAATCGCTCGAAGTAGGTAAAGGGATTGTCTGTTGTGTTCTCGCCGCGCAGGGAGAAGGCATAGTCTAAGTCAAAGGATATGAAGCGGTAGCGGCCGTTATTCTGGCTGCGGTATGCCTTGATGTTATTGTCAGGCCAGTCATCATTGGCCAGGAAAAGCTCGGTGGCCATGTAGTTCGTAAACTCATCTATGTCCAGCAGGTCCTTCAGTTCTTCATAAACTCCCGGCTCGTTGATGTGGCTGCCCAGCTCGAAGATGCGCTTGATGGCCTGGTCATTGCCGTTCTTCATGATGAAGTTCTCAAACATGTCAATATCTTCATCACCGTAACCAAAGTTGGCGTAGACAAACTTGTCGTTGTTCGGCTCGCGCAGGTTGAGTACGCCGCGCAACTCGCCGTTGACGTATTCGATGATAGGCACGTAGGACTGTACATCAAGGTCTATGCCAGAGCGCTGAATGATGGTCTCTAACGCCGGGTCCATGAAGCGGGCATTGTGCTGCCAGAGGTCGTTGCCGCCGTTGCGCAGCAGAATAGCCTTATTGCGGATGTAGGGCTTCTGGGGGAAGAAGGAGAAATCGAAGCGATTCTGACCATCGAATATCTTGTTTGACTTCAGCTTGAACGAGCGGTAGCGCTGGGAGCGGGTCCAGCCGCCTGATACGCTGATATTTACATCTTGGTTGAACAGCATTTCCCCCTCAGGCGACAGATAGCTGAAGTTGACCGGCCTATCCCAGTCCATGTTGTAGTTGCGCGGGAAATCCTGGCCGTTGCCGGGCTTGCCGTTGGTGCCATCTCCATCGGTGTCTATGCCAATCTTCGGGTCGGTGAAATACTTCTTATCGCCAACGATTGATATGATGGGAATGGTGTACTTGTTGCTGGTCTGAATGTAGGAACGGGTGACGGGAATGCTCGGCAGACAGCCCTCTTGATAGAGCCTGAAGCAGAAATTCGTGGTCTTGCTGATGCTGAATTTCCCGTCTGCGCTCTTCTTTGTGGGCTCTTCTGCTGCCCCGGAGCCTGATGCCCACGAAATATCATCGAAATAGAAATAGTTCTCCTTGGCTTCTTCGTTCAGGTTGAAGGCTATGGTCTGCAAAGTGGGTGTGGCTTCCTGGCCGCCCCATCCCCAGCCCCATCCCCAGCCGCCTTGGTTGCCGGCCTGCTCGTTGGTGACGGTGCCTTCATAGACGATTTCAGTCCACTCTGTGCCTACGTTATAGCTGCCATTCAGCATGTTGTAGGTAATATAGTCGCCTGGGGTGCGGTGTGCCTGTACGCTGATGTAGGTAGCCTTGTCAGCGCGTACTTTCATGCTGAAACGGTAGGTCTCACCGGCTTTCCACGTGTGGTCTGGCGTGTAGACGAAGAACTGCGTTGACCACGAGTTGTCGGGCTTGGCTATGGCGTGTACCCTGATGCCGCGTGAGCCATTGTAGCCAATGCCATCGACAATGCGATTCTGGTCGCCATTCCCATCGCCATCTCGGCTGACGAAACAGTCGGCGTTGCTGCCTTCGCAGTCGCCGTTCTTCACCCATTCGGTCCAGGGCGATGCCGCCTCATCTTCATCAGGCTTCGGAGCGGCGGGCAGGCTGCCGTCTGTGGTGTACATCAGCGTAGCTCCTTCGGGTATATCGACTTCAAAATCCAATGTGCCGGTGAACAGACGGCTACCCACGCTGACTACGGGCGGGGCTAACCGCTTGTCGGCAAACACCGATGTGGCATTACTCTCGCCCGGAGTGGCATTTGCAGTCCACCCCCATTCCTCACCGCCATCTGTCTTGCGGGCGTAGGCCGTTCTGCTCAGTGCTTCCGGGTAGGTCTGCTGCACAATCAGCTGGCCGTTCTTGTCACTCAGGCAGACGGTGCCGCCATCACAGTCGAGCTTGAAGGGCGCTTGGTTGTCCTTGATGTCATTGGAGCCCAGCCATATCACCTTGAAGCCCTTGGCCGGCACGCTGCCCATGTTTGCCGGCATCTGCCAGCGAGTCAGCTCGTTAGGGTCGTTGCTCAGGTACATGCCGGAAAGGTTGACAGCCTCATCGGTAGGGTTGTAAAGCTCTATCCAGCTGTCGAAATTGACGGCAGGGCTTATGTGCTGCCCTGCATTCGATGCCATAAGTTCGTTGATGACGAGAATGGTTGATAGTAATGATATCCACATAATTGATAATAATTTAGTTGGTTGGTAGTGTGTGTTTATGGGCAGCTGAAAAGCGTGAAGTTTACGCTGCCGTAGCTGCGGTGTTCCTTGAAATAGGGCGAGTCGGCGAAACTATGGTTTTTGCTATGCTCAAACACGAAGATACCGCCAGGTTTCAGCATCTGCTGCTCGAAAATCAGTGCGGGAATCTCCGGCAACTCCTTCAGCGTGTATGGCGGGTCGGCGAAAATCAGGTCGAACTGCGTGTGGCAGCTCTTGATGAATCGGAACGCATCGGCTCGCAGGGGCAGGCAGCTCTGTGATGCCGATGCCGTGGCATAAGCGCCGATGCCGAGTTTCTTCAGGCATTGTACAATGAAGGCGTGGTGGTCACGGTCTTGCTCGACACTGATGACCTGCTTGCACCCGCGCGACAGCATTTCCAGCGCAATGCTGCCCGTGCCGGAAAACAAATCCAGTGCCGTAGCCCCCTCAAAGTCCAGATAGCCGTTCAGCACGTTGAAGATGTTCTCCTTGGCGAAGTCCGTGGTCGGCCTTGCCTTGAACGTGCGCGGAATGTCGAAGTGCCGCCCCTTGTACAATCCTGTTATGATTCTCATCTTTTAGGTTAGTTTTTTCGGTTTCTTATCGCCCTTTCGTGATGAGGGTCATCAGGTCAAACGGCATTTCCTTGATGAGCGATGCCGGTGTTCGGTTGAACTCTGCGGTCGGGTTGATGACATAGACTTTGCAGAGATATTTCTTCAGCTCCTCGGTCAGCCATTCGCGGTCGGGCAGCTCACCCACCAGGTGCATTTCATCATGCTCGCTATCCATGACCAGCTGTTTCCACACATAGAGCAGGAAATAGATGGCATCATGGGCGCGGCGAGCCTCGAACTGGTTGCAGAACTTGAAGCGATTCTGCTGAAAGGCAAAGATGTCGACCCGCTGCTCATGGAAATAGGCGTAGAGCTTGCCGTAAGTGCCAGTGAACGAGCGCTGATGCAACAGCCGCCACACGGGCGACAGGGCGCAGACGAAGCGCGCCTCTTCAAAATGGTCATCAATCACCAGCTTCAAGTCGCGGTTGATGGCAAACACCGCCACGGCGTTCAGGTCGGGCAGCACGTTGTAGAGTTCGCTGTCTTGGCCACGGCCCGGAAAGGCGTGTTCGTACATCTCGGTCATCTTCGACACTTCAAACAGCTCGACAGGCACCATCAGCACCGGCGAGTCGACCAGCACCCGGGCACGGCTGATGCCTAAGCCCAGCAGCCCGGCAGTCTTGAATGCTTCGCGCAGGTTGGCGGCCATGGAGATGCCGCTTTTCACCACGTATGGCTCGAAGCTGATGGGGTGTTCCGTGTCTTGTGTGTCAACTAACGTGAACGACAGCGTGTTCTTGCCCACGCGCAGGGTCAGTTGTCCTTTGGTCTGTTCGTTGCTCATTGTCTTCTCGCTTTGTCATTTCGCCGACAGGATGCTGGCCACACAAAGTGCCGCCAAGCCTGCTGCTATCAGTGCTAATACTACGTTGGTATGCTTATTGGTAAACTGCATAATCGCTGCAAAGTTACAAATAATCATTGACATATCAAAACGATTTTGGAACATTAACGAAAATCGCCCCGCAAACAGGCTGATTCCAGCGAAATCAGGTACCAGTCAGCAAATAAATTCCCCGAAAAGCAGACCTTTTTGCAAAATTATTGCTATCTTTGCACCACAGACGATTACGCCAGGCCGTTGGTGCCTGCTGACAGCGATGATAGGCGACGAACTGAAATACAGAATCTTGCGGAAATTCGGCTTCGCCCC
>JAFLSH010000086.1 GCA_022511055.1 Prevotella sp.
CTTGCCACCATGCCTAAATAAATGCGCTCTGCCGTGGAAAGAGAACCATCTGTCTTGGCTATAGCCACAAGCTGCTCCAGAGTGTCGTGAGCCGTTGTGCGGTCAGCAGCCAAGAGGGCAAAGTCAACATCATAGCTATGCTCGGAATTGACGTTCCCTAACAGCTCGAGCTTATCATCACCGCTGATGTTGGCCTTGGCAATGCGCTGTTCTATCAGCCGGAACTTGTCTTGAGACACATCATCATTGATTTTCGCCATATTAATCATGGCCTGAATGACCGCTACTTGAACGAGCTTCGGGTCGCGCTCGGCCTCGGCCGCCTTCACAAACGAAGTGCGGATATTGTCAAACTCAATGGTGGCAATATCGCCATCATCAAAGAGATAGCGCTGGGCACTGAGCTGCCGGCGCAGCCGAATAGCGCCTTTTCGGAACGTAGCCAATGTCAGGCCGCCAGAGAACAGGCCACCTGCTATCGGAATGAAACGGCCTACACCCTTGGCGAAGCTCTCCTTCGACAGTTTCATGCCGACAATCTTGGCTACCTGCTTGACTATGGGGAATATAGCCGCCTTGGTAATGGCAACCCTGGGCAGGCGGGTGACGGCACTCTCAGCCATGGCCTTGGAGAGTTCGCTCATGCCCTTCTCTGCCACAGGCGCGCCCATCATTACGCCCATGAAGATGGTCAGCAGGTCGCCTGCCATGTCGCTCAGCTCGCCATCATCTTCGCAGAAGTCAGGATAGCCATAGAGGTAAGCCAACTTCTGAGACAAGACAAACACATGATAGTAGTACTGGGTCATATCGCTGGGAATAGTGGCCGCCATAGCAAGTCCACCAGGCAGCCCGGCCACGGTGGAAGCCGTTGTAGCCAATGCGGTGTGATGGTTAATGCACGACTTGGCCAGCTTGTCGATGACCTTTTCCGAGACAATGGTATAGGGGCGCACGTGCCCCAGCATCTGTAACCGTGACTGGTTGCAGTAGGGGCGCAGCTCTTTTCTGAGGAATCCCACCCTATCGACCTTCACACCGGGCATCTTCAAGACTACTGACAGTATCTTACACCACACGCCCCCCGTGCCGGAAGGCTGGGCAGCAGACTGTTCCTTGTTTTTCAAATTCTCTTCCATTATTGTTAGTTTTTTGTGATTCTTCTTGAATTTCCCTCTCCCGCGGTCAGGGAGTCTTGGGCGTATGTTTCTTGATGATGCTGTAGGCGGTGTACAGCCCTAACTCGCCGGCCTTGCTCAAGTCACTGACGCCCTTGGCTGTCTCGCCACTATCAATGTAAGCCAGGCCACGGTTGTAGTATGCTTCGGCCAAAGTGCTATCAAGCTCCAGGGCACGAGTGTAGTCGTCAATGGCTCCCGCATAGTTTTTCTGCTGAAGGTATATGTTCCCCCTGTTATAGTAAAGATATTGCGAAGAAGGTGCCAGCCGAATGGCCGTTGTGAGGTCAATCAGCACACTGGCCCACTTCATCTCGGCCGTAGTACCCTGCGAAGCCTCGAAATCGTTCAGCTTTGAGCGGCAGACTGCCCGCTGCCAATAGGCCAAGGCCGAAGTGCTGTCAATCTGAAGGTAAGTTGAAAGGTCATCGATGGCACTCTCTAAATTCTGGATAGCCGAATAGGCCACCGCCCTCAGCAACACCTTTGGAGCAACCTCAGCCAGAGTGCCGGCCTTGAGAATAGCCTCGCCCAGCGAGTCGATGCAGGCAAAGTAAGACTGCATCTTCGCCTCATTCATGACAGGCAGGCTGTTTGACACATAGAGCGGATAAGACCCAGAGGCTGCATTGAACTCATCGACTGCCCGGTCATAGGGCATGTAAGCCTGCACTTCTTTCTTGGCTCGCTCAAGTGCCAACTCATACAGCGGCAGGTAACTCACATCGACCTTTCGGTCCTGGACCCGGCCACGATATTCACTCTTGTATTCATGCTCCGCATCTTGTTCATCAGCAACAACCAGCTGGTTGTACTTCTCCAAATCCTCATCGCTGCGCTTACGTGTCTGCCGTGCCGCACGTGTCTGCTGCCCGCCATTGCGCTTTTCCATCTGCGCCTTCAGCACACGGAACTCATCAAGTTCTGCCTGCTTGTTCATGCCCAGCCGGCGGTAGCTTCGGGCACGATATTGCAACCCAGTCCAGAAGTTCGGGTACTGCTCAATGACTTTTGAGTAGTCACTGATGGCCCCGCGCACATCGCCGGTCTTATCGCGCAGCAGCGCACGGTTGAACAGCGCGAGCATATTGTCTGGCTCCAGATTAAGCACGAAGTCAAAGTCCTCTATGCCCCGGTTGTCATCACCAACCTGCGCCCGCAGCAAGCCACGGTTGTAGTGGCCGAGGAAGTTGTTAGGGTCATAGTCAAGAGCCGTGTCATAGTCGGCCATGGCTCCCCGCAGATTGTTCTGGTGATAGCGAGCCAGGGCGCGGTTGATGTGCAGCCCGGCGTTCTTGGGCATCAGGTGAATGGCCTTATCCAAGAATGTCTCGGCCTCGGCCCACTCCTGGCGCGCCAACGAGATGATAGAGCGGCCAGCCCACGTAGGGCCATCATACGGGTCAATGGCTAAGCTCTCGTCAATGGCCTTTATGGCTGAGGCGGTGTCTTTCTGCAACATATAGACCTCTCCTTTCAAGGCATAGCCCTTGGCATACTTTTTCCACTTGACCAGCATGGTGTCTAACTCAGCATGCGCCTGAACATAGTCACTATCCTGGACATGGCAAAGCACGCGATTAAACCACAATCCCTGATTTTCAGGGTCATAGCGCAAGGCACGGGTATAGTCTGACACGGCATCAGAAAACCTGCGCAGCCGAATGCGGCAAAGCCCGCGCAATTCGTAGCAGCTAACCACGTACGGGTTGCGGTCAAGTGCCTGTGTGCAGTCAGCTTCCGCGCCGGCAAAGTCATCAAGATAGAACTTGGCGATGGCACGGAAATACCACGGCTCGTAAAGATAGGGCTTGGCGGAGATAGCCTGATTGAAATACTGGATGGAGAGGACATAATCCTCATAGTAGAGCGCCGAGCGGCCGACAGTCATAAGCCGGTCAGTGTTCAGCTGGGCATAAGCCTTCGGACACTGAACGCCAAATACGGAACAGCAGAGTACGAACAGCAGCAATGCCCATCTCTGCCAGAAACTCCTCTTCATACCCAAACAGCCCAACGTTCAACACTCAAAATAGTCAGCACTCAGTCCAGGGAGGTCAGCGCTTGACGGGTTTTGTCTTGTAGCCGCAGCGATAGCGCCCCTGAATGAGCGCCTTCAGCTTGCCCTGTATCAGCTGGCGGCGCAAGGGCGAGATACGGTCGATGAACACATGACCATCAAGATGGTCGAACTCGTGCTGCATGACACGTGCCAGATAGCCTTCCACCCACTCATCATGGGGCTGGAACTGCTCGTCTTGCCACTTTACGTGGATTCGGGTCGGGCGCACCACCTTCTCGTGTATGGCAGGCAGCGACAGACAGCCTTCTTCGCTGGAATCAGTCTGCGTGTCATCAAGTTCCACGATGTGCGGATTGATAAAGACCCGGCGGAAGCCTTTGTACTCGGGCAAGTCTTCGCTCAGCACATCAAGGTCAATGACTACCAGCCTGATGGCCTTGCCTATCTGCGGAGCCGCCAGCCCTATGCCATCACTGCTGGCAAGGGTTTCCCACATGTCTGCAATCAGCTGCTGCAAGTCTGGATAATCGGGCGTAATGTCCTCTGCCACCTTTCGCAGCACCGGCTGCCCGTAAATATAAATAGGAAGTATCATTCACTTAGCCCCTTGCATCAAGGGATATGGCCTGAACAAGCGGGCACCAGGCCGTTTTTGTTTATGTTCTACAGAAGCCTGCGCTTGTTCAGGCTCCCTGCCATTCCCCCGGTTACGGGGAACGCCTGGAACGCATATAGTCTTGCAGAATGATAGTGGCCGATATTTCGTCTACCAATGCCTTGTCTTGGCGGGCTTTCTTCTTCAGGCCGGCATCAATCATAACCTGCTGGGCCAGCACCGACGTGAAGCGCTCATCATAGCACTCAATGGGAATGGCCGGCATGGCCCTGCGCCAGCGGTTGATGAACTCCTGCACCCGCTGGTAGTTCTCGCTCGGCTGCCCGTTGGTCTGGCGGGGCTCACCTATCACGATGCGCTCCACCGGCTCGCGGCCGACATAGTCTTTCAGCCAGTCGAAGAGTTCATGCGTAGAAACAGTCGCCAACCCTCCGGCTATCAGCTGCAAAGGGTCGGTGACTGCCAGTCCGGTGCGCTTGCGCCCGTAGTCGATAGACAGGATTCGAGCCAACGGATGCCGAGACTATCTGACGTTGAAGAGCAACCAGGCATCGCTCTTCGGATTAAACTTCGACCCGCGGATAGCATCACGACTGCGCACGGCTTCAGCCTTGTTGTCGAATGTCGAGGCCACCACACGGAACATATTGTTTGACTCGTTCTTCACTATCTGGGCATCATAGCCGCCATCGCGCAGTTGCTGCTGCAAGCCTTCGGCGTTGGCCTGCAAGCCGAATGAGCCGACAACGACACTGTAGTTCTTCAGACCTGCACCGTTGACAATGCTGACCCGCTCTTCACGGACCGACACGTTATCACTGTTATCAACCACCGTGGTCTGTGTCACAGGCTGTGTCTGCACGGCACCGACGGTCTGCTCCGGCGCAGTCTCAGCAGGCGTGGTAACGGTCTGGGCTGCCTCTTGCGACTTGGCCTTTTCGTAAGCCTTCTTGTAGGCGCTCTCGCTGGATTTACAACTGGTGAATGCCATTGCAACGCACATTCCTGCGCATAATACCATGTACTTCTTCATACTTTTTCTCGTTATTAATAAATTAGACTTTCTGTTCAACTTTGAAATATTTTGTGCGAAATTACAAAATATCGCTGAAAAAAGGGGCAAAATGCTACCTAAACTTTGTTAAATCGGGGAAATACTCACATTTTAATAAAAAATAATACGACTTTTAACGTTAGTTTCAAGAAAAAACTGTATTTTTGCATGGTTAAATTCACAATGTAATACAAAAACAAAAAGAACTATGAAAAGTATTGGCTACATTGGCGCATTCCTTGGCGGAGCTATCGCCGGCGCTGCTCTGGGCATACTGATGGCACCAGAGAAGGGACAGGACACCCGCGTGAAGATTACTGACGCAGTGGAGGATTTCCTGAAGAAGCATAACATCAAGCTGAGCCGCAAGGAAGTTGGCGACTTGGTTGACGACATTCAAGACGTAACTGACGAAGAATAATGCTGTCGAGCGACAAGAACGTTGAAACCATAGCACAGCTCATCGAGGTGCTGAAACACTATCTCGGGCTACAGAAGGAATACATCAAGCTCGATGCGATAGACAAGGTGGTGCGCCTGCTGACGGCCACCGCCTTGGCTATCATTTTCTTTCTGATGGTCATTGCCGTCATGCAGTTCCTGTCGTTTGCCGTTGCTTACTGGCTTAGCCACTACATCGGGCTGGCATCTGCCTTCTTTGTGGTCACCGCCTTCCATGTTGGCCTGATGCTGCTCCTCATTATTTTCCGCCACTCGTGGATAGAGCGGCCTTTGGTCAGATTCTTGGCCAATCTGCTGCTGAGCAAGTAAGTCATTAAAACCCATTAGTCGTGCTACCAGTACAGAAACCCGACACCACATTCCGCTCGCTGGAGGAGATACGCCTGCGAAAAGAGGAATTGTACGACCAGCTGCAAAGCGACAGCCAGCAGGCCAGCGCTTTGTGGAACAAAGTGTTTGTCAAGCGCCAGGACTCGACCCGCAGCGAGTTCATCGGCAGCATGGTTAGCAATGGCATTGCAGCCGTTGACGCGATACTGCTGATACGGAAACTCATGAAAAGCTATCGCCACATTTTCAAGCGGAAGTCTTGATTCCAGTTTTCACTCAGTATTGACAGTCATAGACCCTCAATGTCTATGACCTGCCCATCGTATGCCATCTCCACGCCTTTTGGCAGCCTTCTGTTCACCTTGGCGTGCAGCCCAATGTCATGGCTGCTGTGAATCAGCAGGGTGCGCCGCGCCCCTATGCGCTCGGCAAACTGAAGGGCATCGGCCAGCAGCTGGTGGCTGTGGTGGGGCTTGCCGACACGAAGGGCGTTGACGACCAGCACCTCAGTTCCTTCGACGTAGGGCAGCTCCGTGTCGGCCATGGTCTTCATGTCTGTGATGTAAGTCAGGGCTCCGATGCGGAAACCCGATATGGGCAGCTTGCCGTGCATCACCTGGAAAGGCACAATCTCGAAATCGCCTATCGTTATCGGCCGGTGCAGCTCCAGCTCGTGCAGACCTATGGCCGGCACACCGGGATAACGATGCTTCTCGAAGCAGTAGGGCAGCATTTGCAGCAGCCCCTGGCAGGCCAGCGGGTCGGCGTAGACGTTGATGGCCCCGAACTGGCAGTAAGGCCGTATGTCATCCATGCCCCCCATGTGGTCATAGTGGGCGTGGGTGACGAGAATGCCATCAATAGGCCGGAACGCCTGCCCCATCATCTGCTGCCTGAAGTCGGGGCCGCAGTCAATGAGCAGGCGGGTGTTGGCCGTCTCGAGCAGCGCCGAGCAGCGCAGCCGCTTGTCGCGCGGGTCTTTGCTCCGGCACACCTCGCACTGGCAGCCCAGGGTGGGCACGCCGCACGAAGTGCCTGTACCTAAGAATGTCAGCTTCATACGATACAGACTTCAGGGGTTAACGCTATGCCGAACTTCTGGAGGACATCGGCGCGAACCGCCTCATACAGCGCCACAATCTCGCCCCCCGTAGCACCGCCACGGTTTACAATCACCAGCGCCTGGTGTTCATACACGCCGGCGCGCCCTAACGAGCGCCCTTTCCAGCCGCACTGCTCAATCAGCCAGCCCGCGGGAATCTTCTCGTGCGCTTCATCGACGTGGTAGTGCGGCATATCGGCATATTGCGCAGCCAGCTCCTCATACTTCTGCCGGCTGACCACGGGATTCACAAAGAAGCTGCCGGCATTGCCCAGCTCGGCCGGGTCGGGCAGCTTGGCACGGCGAATGCTAACAATGACCTCGCGCAGCTGCGCGGCCGTAGGCTCGGACATGCCCCGCCGCTCAAGCTCCGCCCTGACGTTGCCGTAGTCAAGCCGTGGCTCGAACTGCCGGCTCAGGCAAAGCTCCACGCGAAGTATCAGGTATTTGTTGCGCCATTCGTGCTTGAAGCGGCTGTCACGGTAGCCGTAGCCGCAGTCTGCGTTCCTGAAGTGGCACAGTCTGCCCGTGGCAATCTCCACAGCCCAGACACCGGCTATCAGGTCTTTCGCCTCGGCCCCGTAGGCCCCGATGTTCTGCACGGCACACGCCCCCACATCACCGGGAATCAGCGACAGGTTTTCCGCGCCGTACAGACCCAGCCTGAGGCTCTCTTCGACCACCCTATCCCACTCCATGCCGCTTCCGCAGGTCATTCGCGTACCTTCTGAGTGGACACCCTGCACGTAGGAGCGCACGACGATGCCGGGGAAATCGCCTGTCAGCAGCAGGTTGCTGCCCCCGCCGATGATGAGAAACGGCAGGCCGCTCTCGCGCAGCGTGGCCGCCACCTGCTCGGCATCAGCCTGGCTCTCATAGCCAAGAAAACGGCGGCAGCGGGCCTCAATGCCAAAGGTGTTGTGCCCTAAGAGGCTGTAGTTACTCTTGTCTATCATGCTCAGGCAGTGAATTTTACAAGTTTCCACTGCCCATCCACCAGCCTGAATGTCAGTTCCTGTTCCAGACCGTTGGCTATGCCGCGCATCACGAAGATTTTCTCGGCCGTAGGCTTGCGCGGCTCGCCGTAGACAATGTTGTAAATCATGCGGACAGGCAGCTCCGGCGCGAAAGCCGGCCATGTGTCGGCCGTGATGACACCTTCCATCTGGGCAAAGTCATCATCTGGGTCAGGCCCTTCAAAGGCCACCGACTCGTTCAGGCTGGCAACCTGAAACACACTGTCTGTCACGAACTGATGATAGAATTCCAGGAACGAGGCGTTCCTGTTGGCTGTAATCGGGTCGGTCTTTACCTCCATCAGCATCCACGCACCGTTGATGCGCTTGAACTGATATTGCTGCACCGCCCCCGTGTTGAAGTAGATGCGCTCCACCAGCGCCCGGCTGACCGACGTGTCTTTCACCACCTCCATCTGCTGGCGCGAGTCGAACAGCAGCGTATAGTAGCCCTGCCGCATGAAGAAATGCTCCATCTTCCACTGCCCGCGCTCCACGTATTCCGTCTGGCCATTGCGCGTGACGGGCAGCGGATAGGCTATGCGCTCCATCTGCAGCTGCTTGTTGGCCGAGAAATTAAACAGGAAGTCATCGAACAGCTCATCGGCCGCCCGGGGCATGGGCGTATCGGTGATGAGCCTTTCCTGCTCATCGACCAGGGCCGAGTCTTCATCGACCGAATCAACGCGAAGCACCTGTGGCGCTTCCTCAGTGGCCGTGGTGCGAGGCTGCTTTCCAGTACACCCATAGCCTAATAACAACGTGGCCAAAACCGCCACCTGACACCGCTTCATGGAACGTTTTCTCTCAAATCGGCTGCAAAG
This sequence comes from Prevotella sp., assembly GCA_022511055.1. GTDB lineage: Bacteria > Bacteroidota > Bacteroidia > Bacteroidales > Bacteroidaceae > Prevotella. Next base: position 8,606 of record JAFLSH010000086.1, read on the forward strand.
TTACAAATAATTTTTAATTCTAATTCATAATTCATAATTATTTTGTACCTTTGCACGCAAATTGCAATTTTCAAGCAAAAGCAGACTATGATACTTGATAAGATAGACGAGCTTCTGAAAGAAGTACAAACGCTAAGTGCCAAGAACGCCGAGGAAGTAGAGCAGCTGCGGCTGAAATACCTCAGCAAGCGGGGCGAAATCACCGCCCTGATGAACGACTTCCGCAACGTGGCAGCCGAGCAGAAGAAAGCTGTCGGCATGAAAATCAACGAGCTGAAACAAATGGCACAGGAGCGCATCAACCAGCTGCGCGAGGAGTGCGACACACAGGAGACGACCGACACGTTCATCGACCTGACACGCACCCCCTACCCCGTCAAGCTGGGCACGCGCCACCCGCTGACCATTGTCACCAACGAGATTATCGACATCTTCTCGCGCATGGGCTTCGTGCTGGCCGACGGCCCCGAGGTGGAAGACGACCTGCACGTGTTCACCAAGATGAACTTTGCCGCCGACCACCCCGCCCGCGACATGCAGGACACCTTCTTCGTGGCGCAACACCCCGACGAGGTGACCAAGAACATTCTGCTGCGCTCGCACACCAGCTCGGTGCAGGCCCGCGTGATGGAGCATCTGCACACCGAAGACGGCAAGCTGACAGCCCCTATCCGTGTCATCTGCCCGGGGCGTGTCTACCGCAACGAGGCCATTACCGCCCGTGCCCACTGCTTCTTCCACCAGGTGGAAGGACTCTACATCGACAAGGATGTCAGCTTCACCGACCTGAAGCAAGTGCTGCTCTCCTTTGCCCGCGAGATGTTCGGCGCCGACACCAACATACGCCTGCGCCCCAGCTATTTCCCGTTCACGGAGCCCAGCGCCGAGATGGACATCTCGTGCTTCATCTGCGGCGGCAAGGGTTGCGGCTTCTGCAAACACACCGGCTGGGTCGAAATCCTCGGCTGCGGCATGGTCGACCCGAATGTGCTGGAGCTGTGCGGCATCGACAGCAAGATTTACAGCGGCTATGCCTTCGGCATGGGCGTGGAGCGCATCACCAACCTGAAGTATCGTGTGAACGACCTGCGCCTGTTCTCAGAGAACGACACCCGCTTCCTGGAAGAGTTCGCCGCCGCCGACTAAAGCGGTGTCTTGCATAGCAGAAGAAAGCATACGCCCCTAATACGAATGCGGCCATCCCACATGGGATGGCCGCATTCGTTCTATTGGATTATTACTCAACTATTCCGTTTTTAGCGAAAAGTACTTTTCAAGAAAAGAATTTGGCTCCAACGTTTCGACTGTTGAGGAAAAACTGAAATCCCCCATGTTACGAGTTACGATACAATCTGCACCAGCCTGTTCGGCTGAGAAATACTGCAAAGCGTCTTCAAAGTCTTTTGCACCTGTCGCTATTGCTTGGTCGACTGCCCACTCTCCGATAGGCACAATGGTAAACAATTCCCTACATAAACGGATTATCCGATAAAATTCTGTAAGTGGTATCGTTTTTCTTGTGCAATATTTTATATTTGCAATTGTCAAGTCAGACACAAGCAACTGGATTTCATCCCGTGCTGCCAGCCTAAATATGACTATTGCTTCTTTGATTCCAACGGGTCTTTTCTCTATATAGTCGAGAAAGATGTTAGTGTCAATAAACACCTTGAGCTTACTTGCTGCCATACTTTTCAAACAAGAATTCTTCTTTTTCCTGTTTCCAGTCTTCAGTCTGGCATGCGGAGAACGCCCCACAAAGTTCATCAACCAGAGCTAAGCGCCTCTTTTGCTCTTCAGTCAGCTCGGGTTGCTTTGTCGGTACATTCGTAGTTAGGAAAAGCCAAACCTTTTCCAATAATGCAGTGTCATTGTCATCTATTTGATTTATCAAATTCACCGATGACTGCTTCATCTTTATGGCTGTCATTTCACACTCTTACTTTTTATTTTGCTGCAAATATACAAACATTTATGGAAACAGCCAAACTTTCTTGTCAAAATTATACGCAAAAGGAGTTGCCATTCAGGCCGTTCTGCCGAATTTGCCACTCAGCTTTGCGCCTGCCTTGGCGAGAATCCGCCAGAGCGGTGAGCCGCCTCATCGCGGAGAAGTCGGGTCGGAGGTAACAGGCAGTCTGAATGATTTCTTGATGCAGAGGGG